>JBBRKX010000315.1:0-6263 GCA_038231675.1 Chthonomonadales bacterium
TTCGCGCTGTTGGGGAGGCAGTTCGATAACGACATCGACGATCCGTTTCGCGGGCAGGTCCGGCAGCACATCTTCCTTACGGCGACGCAACTGGTTTGCATGGAGCTGCGCTTTGAGTTCGGGAAGCTCCAGGGGCTGCGCGGGCGGAGCGTCCGGTTCCAGAAGCAGAAATTCGAGGAGGGAGGCGACATCTTCGATGCTGTTTTCCAGGGGCGTGCCGGTGAGGGCCCAGCGACGTTCCCGCGGAACGCGTTTACATGCGACGGAGACGGCCGAGCGGCGGTTCTTGATGCGCGAGGCTTCGTCTAGAATGACTGCTCCCCATGGCTTGTGCAGAACCGGGCTGTCCCGCAAATCCATCACATCCGCGCGTAACGTCTCGTAGCCGACCAGCTTGACATGCGCGGGAACTCGCCAGAGATGTCCGCGTTCCGACGGACTGCCGGCAACGGGAACCACTTTCAGTTCCCCAGCCCAGCGCGCCAACTCCCGCCGCCACTGAGTCACCAGCGAGGCGGGACAGACGACCAGCGCCGACTCGATTTCACCCTGATGTATGAGAATCCGCAACGCCGCGATGGCCTGAATCGTTTTCCCCAGGCCCATGCTGTCCGCGAGCAGCAGCGCACGGCGCGACAAAAGCGCCAGCACGCCTTCACGCTGATAGGGCAGCAAGGGCGCGGGCCACTCCAGGACGCCGTCCGGCGTCGCTATGGCGGCGATCGGAGGCTGCAGCGCCACCGCGAGACGACGCATCAGATCGGCGGCATCGGAAAGCGGCGCCTGCGTTCCTTCGCCCACGCTGGTTTCCCCGGGCGCCAGCAAAGAATCGTCCAGCGTGTCGTAATCGAACCAGCCGACCGTATGGCGCATGGCGCGGCCTAACTCCCAGTTTCCCACATCCACATAGGCAGGAACGCCCTGCCGGAACGCACCGACCTGTTCTCGCTTCGCTATCCCGACACTAAATTCCATCGTCTTCATACTCTTGCCAGCCGGCCTGGGGATAGACCAGGCGCAACGCGTGCCGCAACCGCTCGAACGGCTCGACAATAAAGCCGCGTTTCGCCAGTTCCTGGGCAAGGATAGCCGCGCGCATGCCGCTGGAGGGTGGCTCGTTGATCCAGTTCCACTGCGCCGGAATCCCTTCCCGCGCCGGAACGACCTGAACGAATGGAATGGACGGCGCGATTTCGGCCCGGCACGTTTCGGGAGAGCCGAGCGTGGGCAGGCCGATAAGGAGATCGGGCTCGCGCCGGCAAGCGTCGAACAGGGAGTGCGCCAGCATCACCGTGCCCAGCGAGCGCACCTTGTCGTCCGGCCAGAGCAAGCCCGAAGGAGCGGCGAGCGTATTGTGAACAAGCTCCTGAGGCTGCCCTTTGCCATCCAGGATCAGCAGGCCGCCATAGAAAGCGTGATGCCCCGGCAGCCAGAGGATGTCCAGATAAGCGGCCTGACCAACCTCGGCGGCGCGAGGTGTTTTGCGATAAGGGACAGGCATGGGCTTTTACCGCGTCTCGTCTTCTTCGTCCGGCGCGATGTCCTGATCCGAGATTGCGGTCGCGTCGAAATGCATCTCCCCAACGCTCACCTCCGGCTGATAGGAAGGATAGTACCGGTGCAAGTCCCAGAGGGTAATCCAGCGTCGCATCTCCGAGCGGATAGAGGTGCGGACATCCATTCGCACTTGAGGAAGCAGCGGAACCGTTTCGCCATACGCCGCTTCGTACAGTGCTTTGACACGGTATTCGATCTCGGCTTCCTGTTCCCGCGTCGGAGATTCCAGTCGAAACGGAGCTTTCAGCAACGCGATTCCCTTCCGCGCATACTGATCCCGTTCATCCTCCGCAAACCCGCCGGAACTCAAGCGCTGCTCGTCGTGCGTGCCACCCGTAACCGACTCGGTAAGGAATCCGCTTGCCGTCGTGAAGATAGGCAGGAGCGCGCTGCCGGTCTGTTCCGCCGCCTCACGCCACCATCCCAGTTCAGAATAAGCCGCCAGTCGCTGGTTGAGCGAGAATTTCGCCACGCGCTCCATCTCGTCGAACAGCACGACCCAGCCCTTGCAGCCACTGGCTCGGAAGAACTGCGCCAGCAAGCGGATACGGTCGTGGGCAAGGAAGGCATTGCGCGGCCCGGTCAAATCGTAGGCGGCGGCCTGATTAATCTGATAGAGGCGATTTTTAATGATGGTCTTTAAGATCGCCCGACCTTCGAAGTCATTGAGGATCTGCACGCGGAACTCTTCGTCGTCGCGGAAGGCTTCGTACAGATGAAGAAGCGCGCGAAACCGATCGTCGATCGTCGCGTTACGCGCCCAGCTCTGCAAATCCTTATAGGCGTCCGAATCGGTGCGCAGCCCTGCAGCCAGAGAGCGTACGGCTTTCCCCGAATGTCCGGGCGCGGAAGCCGCTTCGGACAGCGCTTTCACGACCAGATGCGCGTTGCCCAACGGCATTTCCGGGCTGATCACCACGTAACTGGTGACGAATCCCTCCCGCTCGGCGAGCGCTTGCAGATAGTTGAGCAGATGCGTCTTGCCCGCGCCAAATGTCGCCGAAATAAGGATCGGACTCGCGCCCCGCCCTTCCGCCAGTGCATCCAATCCCTCTTCAAAACGCTCGCGCACATCGTGCTGCGTGGTTCCCAACTGGGCGACCACGTCCCGACTTGGAACCCCTGAGCGGAGCGATTCGATCGCACTTCTCGCTTGAACCACTTCCGGACTCATCGCGTACCTCCGAGTTGCACGAGCGACGCCGCAGGATTGGCGTTTCGGGCGTCGTGAACCTCTTGTCCAATACGTGTTTGCAGCGCATCGTAGTCGAAATAGCAGCGCTTCACGGTCGGGTCAAGGGTCTTATCTTTGTAGAAGTTGGGGCTGGTCAGGATCACGAGGAAAAACCGCTCGAAACGGTCTATTTCGTCTATGAACCGACGGATCATGGTCAGCATCTGCATGTACGCCGCGTCGCTGTAAAAGACAGCCGGCTCGGTGCTGTCCCGTTCTTCCGCCAAAAGCGTAAGTTCTTCGGAGGAAGCGCCGCGCGCAAGTGCCTCACGCACTTTCTGAAGCTGCTCCGCCTGCCGCTTGCCTTTGGCGATCTTCTTGAACTCGTAGGGGCGAAAATCGAGCGTGACGACAAGACCGGAGTGACCGGTCTGGGGCAGCCAATGACAGAACGAAGCGAGCATGGGACGGGCATTCGCCAGATGAATGCGTTCGTAAATCTGCACTTTTTTGAGCGCCGAAGCCGATCCAGGCAGTGAACGCCCCGCAAACCAGCCCAGCAGCACCTCTTCGGACGTCGGGGTAACGGCATCTGGAATGAGCAAAGCGCGCCCCAGCGCGGTGACGGCGGTACGAAACTCCACGGAAAGACGGGTGTCGCGAATTTGCGGGGTCGCCAATTCACGCTGGTACTGGTTGACCAGGTCTTGTTGGTCACGCCCGTTGTCCAGCGCGATCTGTTCCAGGTCTCCGAGCGCCCGGCCTTCCGCCAGGTGAATACCCCGACTCTCCAGATACTGCCGCGCCTGCATCGCCGCCCATTCTTTCCAATCCACCGCTCGGGTGACCTGAAAGAAGAAGCGGTCGATACGGTGGAGATCCGGGCGTTTGCCCAATTCATCCGGCTGTGCCGAATCGAGATGGACCGTAAAATAGTCCGCGGAAGCCGCCATGGCATGCACGCGGGAAGTCACCTGGTTCAGTTGCGCGTCTGTCCCGGAGATAACTTTGACCGATGAGCCGCCGGAGCATATATAGTCCGCCAGATACTCCTGCTCCACCGTTGCAAGCCAGTGCTCCGCAGACAACGAGGGAAGTATGTCCGCCATTATTCGCCCTCCATGGCTATTTGAAGAAAATGTTAAAGTAGCGGATCAAGCGGTTATCTTCAGAGGTGATGCTGAAGACATCTTTCTCCTTATAACTTCCCGTGGCATACTCTATCTCGAATTTGTGCGAGCCCCGCGCAGTCCGGACTTCCGAACGATGCAGAGCATAGATCTGCTGTGAGAATGCGGCCTCCGGGTTCTCTTTTTTGTAGCCTGGGGTCAGACAGAATAGATCGTAGATGTCGCGGAATTTGGCATTGGGGTCCGTTTTGGTGCTCAGGTGCACGCATGCGCCGTAGAGACTGTCCACGAACTCCTGCGAGTTGCCCCCGGCGTTGCGATCTCTTAAACGCTTCAGTTCGGCGGCAACCACCATGGGGCGAATGGCCGGCCAGTTGGCCCTGCCCAGCGCCAGCGCGTTGCGGAATGGCATGGAGCGTACGACGATCGGAGAAGACACCAGCTTTTCTTCGTCTTGCAGTTCCAGCGTCCGCAAGCCGAAGCGCTCCAAAGCTACCGCCTGCAATTCTTTGAGCCAGTCATCGTTTGCCAGATAGTCGCGCACATCGAACGTCCACGCGCTTTTTGTTTCGGCGGTGGTTTCGGGCAAAGCGATGCTCAGATCCGCCGCCAGCGCTGCCGATTTCTGTAAGTTGCCCATATGCCCTAGCAAACAGGCTTTCTTCCAGGCCTTTAGAGCCCCCATATACTTCTTTGCATTCCGCAGCAGGGTATCCACCTGCTCCTCATGTTCTTGCAGCGCGCTATCTAGTTTCAATCCTCTTCTCCTCGATATTTCTTCCTTCAACTTGTACGCAAAAGGGTGTGCATCGTTCGCCCGTAACCCTCTTCTCCCGCACCTGCTTCCTCACACGCCAGGCCAAAACAAAGAGCCCCTGATTCTCGAGCGGGCGGCCCATAACAGTCGCCCGCACTCTCGGATCTTCGTCCCTTTTCGTGAAAGCGACCAATGAAAAGATAATACCTTCATATCCGAAAATCCGGTGACTATGTCATGACCGCCATGTTCCTTTCCACGTTGCGCGTTTCCTTGTCTCTTGTGAAAGCGATCGAAAGCTGGTAGAGGTGACAGGGAAAACGAAAGCTCTATGCGCTGACAATAGAGGGATTGGTTGCTTACCATCTGCGTGGAATGCCGGAGAAAAATGGATCGCATGAAAACCGCTGCACAATGGACGCGAATAGGATTTGTTTTGCTCGCCCTCTGGATCGCTTCCACTGCGGCCGCGTTTGCGCAGGACATGAGCGTTCGCTATTATAATATCGGAGCGCCGGCGTATACGGATATCTGGGTGGATCCCGCTCTGGGCAACGATGCAAACTCCGGAACGAGTCGCGGTGCGGCGCTGCAAACCGTCGCCGCAGCCTGGGCCCAGATCCCGGCGAGCGCTCCCCTGACACACGCCTACCGCATCCTGCTGACACGCGGCGATTATCCCGAAAGCTCCCTGCCGAGTTCCAACTGGTTCGAACTACGTCAGGGCGACTATCACCATCCCGTCGTCTTTCAAGCGGCGGATGGAGCCCATACGGCGCGTATCCACGCCTACCTTACATTCGACCATTGCAGTTATCTGTATCTGATTAACCTGGACTTCGTGACGGACCCGGGGTATGGCGGCGGCTCGAACGTTCTGCACTACTCCTCCGACGACCATATGCTTCTGCGCGGCTGCGTGCTGAACGGCTTCGATGGAACGATCAAGCAGCCCCAGGAGACTCTGAAGGTCAACCAGGCGCAGTACATGTACATCGAGGACTGCGACATCAGCCACGCCTTCTGGATGGGGATCGACTATGTGTCGGTGCAGTACGGGCATATCCAGGGCAACAAGGTCCATGACACGGACAACGACTGCCTGATGGTCAAAGGCGGGTCGGCGTATCTGCGCATCGAAGGGAACGAGGTCTACAACTGCCAGCAGTGCGGGCTGGTGGCCGGCCAGGGCACGACATTCGGCTTTATGGTCTCTCCCTGGCTGCACTACGAAGTTTATGACACCAAGTTCGTCAACAACATCGTCCACGACATCCAGAACGCCGGCATCGCCGCACGTGGGGCGTACAATGTCCTATTCGCCGGAAATACCTTTTATCGGATCGGCCTCGACCAGGTCTATGGGTCGGGAATGATCCTCTGCTCTCCCGGCGGCCGGCTCTGCCAGGGAGATCTTGCCATCTGCCTTGCCCTCCACAACCTGGGAGGCTGGGGCCAGACCGCCGTCGGAGACGAGGCGGAATGCATCCCTAACCGCAACGTGTACATTTACAACAACATCTTTTATAATCCGCCGGGAATCCAGACGCTGTATAGCCACTTCGACTTCTTCGGGCCCCAGACGCCGCCCGCCGGAACGAACATACCGGGCCCGGTGCTTTCCGACGATAACCTCCAGATCAAA
>JBBRKX010000316.1:0-6260 GCA_038231675.1 Chthonomonadales bacterium
GGCGTTCCGGTGAGCGATCCAGCCAGCGAAACGTTTTTTGGGTACGGCAAAGAGGTGAGCGGCGTCGAAATCCCAGAAAAGGGTGTTGACTACGCTTTACCTAAAAGCGTGCCGCATGGGGAAGTGCATGAGCGCTGGTATTTTTCCAACACAACGTCAGCCTGGCGTCGCGTTCTTGTCTATACTCCGCCTGACTATGATACGAGGCGAGACGTACGCTATCCCGTTCTTTATTTGCAGCACGGATCGGGGGAGGATGAGCGGGGCTGGTCGAATCAGGGACACGTCGGCTTTATCATGGACAATCTGATCGCCGAGGGCAAAGCAAAGCGAATGCTTATTGTGATGGAAAAAGGGTATGCGCAACGCCCTGCTCCGTCTGATGCGCTGCCCCCCGCCGGGCAACCCGGCACGGTCGCAGCAAGACCTTCAGACGCTAGCCATATGGTTAGCGCTTTCGAGGATGTCGTGGTCAAAGACTTGATTCCAATGATCGATTCGACATATCGTACTCTCCCGAATCGGGATCACCGCGCCATGGCCGGGCTGAGTATGGGCGGCGTGCAAACGTTTCAGATCACGCTGGACCACCTCGATATGTTTGCGTACATCGGCGGGTTTAGCGGGGCTGGAAATAACTTTGACGTCAACTTTGATTTGAAGACCTCCCACAACGGCATCATGGCCGATGCAGAAGCATTTAATAAGAAGGTGCGCCTCGTCTGGATCGGCATCGGCACGGCGGAGCCCCAGCAGATACACGACAGTGTTCAGAGTTATCACGATCAACTGGCAAAAGCGGGCATCAAGCACGTTTTCTATGAGTCACCGGGAACTTCGCACGAGTGGCTCACCTGGCGTCGATCGCTGCACGCGTTTGCACCGCTGTTGTTTACGCAATAGACTGGATTATCTATCCCCTGAAGGCAGGGATGTGATATCCGGATACAGGGCCACTGGTCCACAGGTTTATTGTGGCCGCGCCGGAATCCGTTCGAACAGACCCACATCGATGTACTGCCCGCCGGTAGTCTGATGGCAGTGCACCGCGAGAGTATTCTCGGTATTGGCCATGAGGCTCTGCTTGGCCGGCTTGCTTACAGGCTTATATTCATACGAGGCGATAAACCCTGGAGCCGAATAGGCGAGAATGCCATTGATGTACACTGCGATATCCTCGTCATGGTAGTCGCGGACGACGAGGCGGGCGATCTGTTCCGGCGTCAGGGCGCCCGGATGAAAGGTGCGGCGCAGCCAGATGTCCGCAGTGGTCCACGGCGTGCCGATGATGCCGTGGCCAGGCGGATCGGTGCCAAAGCCGCCCGGCGCCTGCTGCCATGCTGTATCGTCGAAGGATGGCTTGAACCAGTCCGCCGCCGGGGTTGCGATCGTGTATTTCCAACTCTGACTTGCCTTCTCCGATGTCGCCAGGATCTCGCGGTACGTGGGAACCGGATACTGAAAACGATTGGCTTTGGCGATCGCCGCCGGATCGCATTTGAACGTCCTGTCGTAGTTTAGCAAGCCATTGAGTTCCGTCTCGACATCGGTAAGTTGCGTGTAAACCGCGGCGCTCATGCCTTTTTCATCACGGAAAGATTTCAATTGCGCGGTGAACGCGCCGTATAACTCCTCCAGAGCAACGGGGTCGGTTACGTTCGTGTAGCCGCCCCCTGTCTCCCTCCAGGTGTGGCCCTTGACGAACATGCCGATGCCGCCGTATTCACCGCAGGCAAGAGCCTGCGTTGCGCTCGGAGGCGGGCAGCCGGGGGGCGGATAGCTGTGAATGTCCGCCACATCGCCCGAGCCGAAGTAGCCGCCGCCGCTGGCCTCATTCACCAGGCGGGAGGGATCCAACTGCTTCACCATGCGCACCAGACGCGACGTGTCGTATTGGCCCTGGCCCTCGTTAAAGATGTCCCACATGATGATCGAGGGGCTGTTCCAGTGCGTGGTGACCAGATCATGCAACTCCGTCTCGAATTCCGGCTTGTCGACGGGGGGGACCGCCTCATTGGCTCCCTGGTAGGAGTCGGGCGAGGGCATGTCCTGCCAGACCAGCAGCCCGAGGCGGTCCGTCCAGTAGTACCAGCGGGCCGGCTCGACTTTGATGTGCTTGCGCACCATATTGAAGCCGAAGGATTTCATTGCCTGGATGTCCGCCTTCAACGCCGCTTCCGTCGGCTGGGTATAGATGCCGTCGGGCCAGAAGCCTTGATCCAGCGGACCGATTTCAAAGACAAACTTATTGTTCAGGAGCATCTTCTTCACGCCATGCTCTTCGCCGATTGAAATTTTGCGCATGCCGAAGTAACTCTGGACGCGATCCACGACCGAACGGCCATGCATCAGTTTTATATCGATGTCGTACAAGAACGGGTTGTCCGGGGACCAGCATTTCGCATTTTTAACGGGGATGGCCAGATCCATGTCGGGCTTACCAACGGCAGCCTGCATGACGGCGCCGGGCGCCGTGATCGTAACGACCACCCGCGAATCAGACGTGGGAGCGGTCGTATTGACCGTGATATGGACCCGCCCCGTGTCAATGTCCGGAACGATTTTCAGGTCCTTGATGGACGTTCGAGACACCGGCTCCAGCCAGACGGTCTGCCAGATGCCGGTCGTGGGCGTATACATAATGCCGCCGGGAAATAGGGTCTGCTTGCCGCGCGGCTCGCCCGCCAGGTTGGTCGCATCGAAAACGCGAACGATCAGCTCCTGCGGGCCCACCTTATTGAGAAAGGGAGTGACATCGTAATGAAACGGCAGGTAGCCCCCTTTATGGATGCCGGCGCTTTTGCCGTTGATGTACACTTCCGATTCAAAGTCGACCGCGCCGAAGTTCAGCATCACCTGCTTGCCCTTCCAACCGGACGGCACGACAAAGGTGCGTCGATACCACAATCGGTCATGGTGCTCCATGACCCCGGAAAGGGCCGACTCCACCGGAAAGGGCACATTGATCTCGCCGGACAGCTTTTGCCCTGCCGGCACGGCGTCGCCTTCCGCGCCGCTCTGGTATTCCCAGACGCCGTTGAGATTCAGCCAATCGGCACGCACCATCTGTGGGCGGGGATACTCAGGCAAGGGGTTCTTCGGGTCCACCAGGCGCGCCCATTGCGTCATGATGGGCGCCTGCTTCACAGGGAGGGCCAGCGTGGAAGCAACCGGGAGTAGCGCCAGCGCGCCGGCGCATGCGAACCAATGCAAGAGTCGGTTTATAACCATGACGAGAGATGTCCTTTACGTAACAGGATTGGGGTAATTGTTCTTTCCCTGCGGTTTGCTACCGCGATGACGGGATCGCGCTGAGCAGGCCACGGATATAGCCGAGCGCATAGGCGCGGCCGCGATGCCCATACGCCGAATCATTGACCAGATGCGGCACGTGATCGTCGAGTAGGAAGCCATGAAAGCCCACGGCGCGCAGCGCCTCGATCACGGCCACGAGGTCGGTGTTCCCTTCGTCCAGGAAGCACTCCCGAAAATCGGTGGCGCAGCCCTGGACATCGCGTAGATGGATGTAGATCAGGCGTCCGCGTGTCCCAAACCATGCGATGGCTTCCAGCACGCCCTCGCCGCCGCGCATCTCCGACCAGCAGCCAAGACAAAAGTCCAGACCGTGCATGGGACTGGGATGAGTCTCCATCGCACGCTTGAACCCGTCGAAACCGGTGAACAGCCGGGCGACGCCGCCGAGGGTGGGGACGGGCGGGTCGTCGGGATGCAGGGCCAGCCGTACACCCGCCTCTTCACAGACAGGCAGGATACGCTCCAGGTACCAGTCGTAATGATCCCACATCTCCTCGGCGGTATAGACACGGCCGTGTGACAGAGGGGCATCCTGAGCCTTGCGGTAGTCGAACTCGTTGGAGAGCGCACCTCCACGTACGATGGTTTCAAGGGAGGTGCGCCACACGCCATTGGGCATCCAGTGGTAGCCCAGGATAGGAATGCCCGCCTGCCCCATGTTGCGGATCGTGGCCGCCATATGCTCCAGTTGCCGCTCGCGGCCGGGTGCGCCGGTCATGATCTTGTCGTAGAACCGGATAGGGACGTTCTCCAGAGCAATCAGGCGCAGGCCGGACGCCTCGGCGCGCTGTCGCAGAGTCAGCAGATCCGCCAATTCCCATCGTTCCTCGCCCGGCAGATGGGGCGTATTGAGCTGGATGTCCTCGGCGCCCACCTGACGGGCAAAGGCCATATGCTCGTCGGTAAGGTCGTTGATCTGCCCCACGGCGATGCGCATCGGCAGGGCATCCAGGTCGAGGGAATGCGATATTGCGGGTGTCATGGTTTCTTCTCCCATTGTTTTTTAACCGGTGCGGAACGCGTTTCTAATCCGCAGGCGTTTCCGGAGGATTTTTTTGGAGGGGCTGGCCTGTGTTGTTAGCCATCGGATGAACCGTCGCGCCAAATGCCACCTTGCGCAGCCCTTTGTGATTACGGAAAAACGTTTGACAGACGCTGTTGATGTAGGTCTCGCTCAACTCTTTAAGCGTCCTGGGCGCAAACCCGCGCAACGTGCGTAGTTTCGGTTCGGTCCTGTCTTCGGTAGCGCCGTAAAAGCGCATCCACATCAGGATCATCATGGAAAATCGGCATACGTTCCTGTCCAGGCAGTGCAGCGAGCGCTGGCTTTTCTCGGCGACGTCGCGCTTTGCCATGTCCTGCATGAACAGCAGGGTGCCATGGTCAAAGTTGGAAATCGCGAAGTTCGCATGATCGAATGGGGTGTGTGCGATCTGCTGCTTGGCTGCCTCCTCGACGCTCACCGGACGCATATGGAGAATACTCTGCATCAAAGCCCTGTCCCCGGCGTTCATTTCGTCGGACCCCGATTGATCGCGCCAGGTGCTGCGGTACGGTTGCCGTGGGCCCTCGAAGTCGGTGACCGATACCACCATATGGCGATGCACCATGAGGATGCCGGCGAGCCCGTTCTGTTGTACATAGACATCCGCATAGACGTCGTCCACCAGCATCTGGGAAATGGATTCCTGCGCTTCCGGTAAAGATCGGTTCCGCCCATCGACTATAAACGCCCTGCACTTAGGATCTCGCAGACGGTCCAGAAACGCGATCAGCGCATTGATCTCGATGCGGCCCGATAGCTGGACTTTGATATTGACCGACCAACCCAGCGCCGATAGAAACACTTCCGGCACGACACAGGCGTGCACCGCGTCAGGCGGAAGCCCCGCTGCCTTTCTGTCCAGGCGGATGGGCTGGCGCAGCTTGCAGAGGAAGGGCAGCTGTAGCTTCCAGTAGTCGGGTTTGCCGTTCCGCCACCATGTCTGGCTGTAGCTTTTCCAGAAATGGCCCCAACCCAACTCGCGCGGGCTTAGCGGGCGGATCCGAAAGTGAGGCGTCTCCGTCGCTGTCTGACTTGCATACCGCTCGCCATACTCCTTGCCGCGGACCAGAAAGCGACAGGCCTCCTGAACCGCCTGCGATTCAGGAACTTCCAGTGGGCGGAGCGCGATATGCACGTCGAACCACGTGATATCCAGGCGCCTGAATACGTAGGTCAAAGTTGACTCCTGACGGAACATGCGGTATCATTTCGTTGCCGGAAGCCTGATCGACTTGCCGGCACAGTGTACGCACTGAACCGCACCAGCGGCCATGCAAATGGTTGCGAAAGTGTTTATGTATACTAGCAAGCCAGCCGCAAGGTTGGCTTCTAGTGTTTTAAGCCGCGTGTCGGTAGATCGACCGGCAGGAAACCGATCCGGCCTTCCCGCCTTATGCGATTGTCTTTGTCGTGATGAGTGCCGGTAAGCTCCGATCCTCGAACGCTTCCACGGTGACGTTGTCCAGAGGCCAATGCATGACATATTCGCCGGTGGGGGATCGCCGATCGCCTTCCTCCTCTAGAATGCTGTCCTCTTCCTGAATGTTGATCTGGTTGTTGCGTGCAAGATCGACAGCATCGCGTATCTTATGGTTCTTCAGGTGTGAAGCGATCCTCTTCCATATGCCCGCCAGGGCCTGCCCACGCTCGGGGCCTGGCTGCGTCGCTCCATACCATCCGATCAGCCACACGGTATGATTCGATATGGCGCTGAGGCTTCCGATGTAAACCTTGCCGCCTGCCTGCTCCTTGACCTGCACTCTGGCCTGCGGGTTTTTAACGACTTTGCTCAGACCGAACAGGGCGGATAGGAATCCTGGATCCAGCTTTCTCTCCAGGCCCGATGCGTTGACCATCTTCTCCAGCACCGTATAGGGATCGTCCTGGTCTTGCCCGCTCA
>JBBRKX010000317.1:0-6234 GCA_038231675.1 Chthonomonadales bacterium
CCTCACGATGGCTTAAGGCGAAAGAAGCAGAGCCGGAAAAAGCCGGTGACGACTGTCCCGAGGGGATGCCGGTCGGTTTCTCCGATTCGGACGACGCCGAGATCCCGGCGACCGAGGATGCGGTGCCGGGCGTGCATGCGGGCTCCAAGGAGCGCGGTTTCTTCCGGGCCATCGATCTCGTGTACGCCGCAATGCTTCGATTTTCGATGCGGCATCGCTGGATAATCGTGCTTGCCTGCCTGCTGTCGATGGCGAGTCTTGCCATTACCGTTCCACTGATCCCGAAAAACTTCCTGCCGGAGGACGACGAGTCGCAGTTCCAGATCACGGTTCGCGCTCCGGAGGGGACCAGTCTGAAATCCACGGAGGATCTTGGGAATCGGATTACCGACGATATCCGAAAGCTTCCCGGTGTCTCTTATACCGTGCTTACGATCGGAGACAATGCGCAGCAGACGCAGAACTTGCTTACGATCTTCGTCAAGCTGGTTCCCGTCCCCGACCGGCCGCATGGGGAGAACCAGGCGGAAATCACCCAGTTGGCCCGCACCCAGGTGTTGCCCCGCTATGGCAGCGTGCGCGCCAGCGCCGGTCCCGTTCAGGCTTTCTCAACGGGAGCGCCTGCCGCTACCGTTATCTACTACATCGATGGGCCAAGCCTGGAGAAGCTGACGGAATATTCCCAGAAGGCCGTGGCCGCGATGAAAAAGATCCCTGGTGTGGTGGACGCCGACTCCACGCTTGTGGTGGGCAAACCTGAACTTGGCGTTTATCCCGACCGCCTGCGCGCCGCCGATCAGGGCGTTTCCGTTTCGGATATCGCAAACGCGCTGCATATCATGGTGGGCGGCGAAAAGGTCAGCGATTACTACGAAAACGGCGAGCAGTATGAGGTGCATCTGCGCTCCGACCTGCCGTTTCGCCGTGATGCTTCGATCATCGGACAGATGACGGTGCCGAGTTCCACGCCCGGCGCCCCGCCCGTCCCTTTGAACGAACTGGTCACCTTCCGCAATTCGAGCGGACCGGCGCAAATCAGCCGGCAGAACCGGCGCCGAAACGCGCTGCTTACGTGCAACGTCCTGACGGGCTATTCACAGGCGGCGGCGGGCGCCGAGATCATCAAGATCCTGAATGATATGCACATGCCCGCAGGATACGAATATGGTCCCTCGGGAACGTCCAAGGAGCTTGCCAAGGCAGGCAAAGCCTTCGTCGCGGCGTTTGTGCTGGCGATCATCTTCATGTACCTGATCCTCGCGGCGCAATTCGAATCGTGGGTTCACCCGATCACCATTCTTCTGGCGCTGCCGCTGACCGTGCCGTTCGCGATGATAGCGATTCTGATCTTCCATCAATCGCTGAACATCTTTACGATCCTGGGCCTGCTGGTGCTCTTCGGGGTGGTCAAGAAAAACGGGATTCTGCAGGTGGATCATACCAACCAGCTTCGGGCGCGGGGCATGAACCGCTACGACGCCATCATCCAGGCAAATCGGGATCGCCTGCGTCCGATCTTGATGACGACCATCGCGTTCGTCGCGGGGATGATCCCGCTCGTCCTTTCCAGCGGCACGGGATCGGCGACGAACCGCGGCATCGGCTATACCGTTATGGGCGGCCAGACGCTTTCGCTCCTGCTGACTCTGCTGGCCACGCCGGTCTTCTACTCGCTCTTCGACGACATCGTGAATGCCTCTCCACGGGCGTTCATCAAGCGCATATTCCGTGGCCGCCGCCCTTAAAACCGGCAACGTAAAAAGCGCCCCGGCACCACCATCGGTATCGGGGCGATTTTTATTTTTATGCGTTTACTTCCTTTGACACGTCCCCCGTGACGAGAATGGATGTTAGGGGAGGCGCTACAACTTTAGAGCCATCAATGCTTTCCTCCTTGGTGGCTGTCCGATGCGGTCTCCTCGCGTATAGGCTGCCTGGCTGTACAGCCATCAATAAGCGGAGAAGGTCCCGCCTTCTCGCTGGCCTATCGCCTTCTCAGCGAGTTCTATTCCGAATAGGATTAACTGCGAATGCCAACGTCTGATACGCTGCTGAAGGTCGTTGGACCGCGAGGGAAGCAATTGCGCTCTGGCATATGCGTCCACCAGGGAACGCACTCCTGTTCCCTGTTCTTCTGTCCACACTCCGTGTTTGACCTTGTGCATAATAAGCGCGCTAGCCGTATCCAGAGTCTTTGCCGGGCCGCCCCCCGGTCCCCCACCCGGCCCCGGCGCGGGAAGGCGATACAGCGTTACGTGCAACACAACCGCCTTATTGCCATACAGCTCTCCGAGTGAAACCGGTGCAAAGGCACCCGTTGCGTCGTCCAGCCAGACGATCACTCCCTGAGCCGGGCTGGGAGCTGCCAACGTCCCCCCGTATTCCGGGCTCAGAGGAGAACCCGGCAGCGAAGTATTGAACGTATGATCGATATTGACGCCCCAGTGGTCCGTTTCATAGATCTCGATACTGGGATACGGCTCCGGCTTAAGACTGCTATTGTAAACAAATACGTTGATCGCCATCGTTTTGCCCTATGGTTCATCGAGCGCAGTTTGCAAAGTGGTTTCCGCAGTCCTGCCAAACCAGTCTTTGCATCGTACTGAAATTTCTTTGCAAGCCTGCGTGAAGCTGAGCAGCAACAGCAAGGACCAACCGTCCTCGGCTGGAGGCAGTGGGAATGTCATTACACCTGGCGTGTTCTCTTCTCCATTTATCGAAACGTCTTCCCGCTGGCGAGGGACCATCGTTAGCACGCAGCGCCCGCGGAAGCGTTGCGCAGGCCCTCCTGCACGGTCAGTCGCAGTCACGATCAGGACGCTCGGCGGCGTAGGCAGCCCTTCTCGGTCCAATAGATGAGGGAAAGCAATATTTTGCGCGCCTGTCTGCCTGGATAGCAAATCGCAGCATCTTCGTTCGCCGAATAGAGCAGCCGAGCCAGGCGTCAGGTTCAGGCGGTATCCCGGGGAACGTGGAGCGTCCCCATTTACCTCATCCGACCACAGGGCACGCAACAGGCGGGCGGCATTTGCGGACGCATAGTCCCTCCAGGCCTGCCCGACACCGTGCGCCAGATGTACGCTGGCCGAGTCCGCGAAATCCGAGATGCCGCGGATCATGAGGACAGCGGGAGCATTGTGATTCAGATAGGTTGCCTGGAGCACTCCCCACATTTCCATCTCCACTGCGGTAATCCACTTGCTGATCGTCCTTTGTACTTCTTGCGCATACGCTTCACTACGAACGACCACATGACCGGAAACGATCTCATCCAAATGGAGTTCAGGCGCCCGTGTGGGAAGAGCATCCAGCGATGAGAGCGTCACGTGTGCCTCGCGCAAGCAAGCTTCCTGCCAGGTGCGGTAATACCGGCCGCGCTTAAAGGCACGCAGGCGGTCAAGGTCGGAAGCGTTCGTTCTCTCCCGTCGTGCCCGATGAAGGAGTCCGTTGTCAGTCGCTTCGCGCACATCGTCACCGTAGATGTCCGTGGGAACGACCACATCGCCGAGTTGATGCTGTTGCGGGTTGAGACTGCCGGAGATGCCCAGAAGCACGAGGTGGTCCGGCTGCCAATGCTGTAAAGCCTGTTGCGTAAATGCCGCCGCGTACGGCTGTCCCGGGGTCCATGTGGCCATGGGAGCCGCAGCGATCAGGTATTCGCCCGATGCTTCGTATTGTCGCTGTATCCCATAGCAAAAAAGATCATATGTGGCGCTCTCGATGCGGCGCTGTAGCGTGCCTTCCGGCGCCAACACCCCGGAGGCCGCTGCCCATTCGCGGTCAAGTGCTGTTAGTAGCAGATAATCACCTGGTATCGCGCCCAATGCTTGTGTCTCCAGAACGGGTCAAACAACAGAGTGCGTCATGGATTGGCGACTGCTTCGGAGCGAATGCATCACGGCCATGTTTTTCGAAATACTATTGGGCGCCAATCCCACGGTGTGGTTTCCAAGCAACTGCTCGAAAAGCGTCCAGAAGCCCGTATCGGCTCCTGGACGCTTTTCTATTTTTCTGTATTATGCCTGACGTTTGCTCAGCATATTCTCTGTCCCTCTGTCGGACATGGTCTGTTGTTGTCTATTCGCTTGTAGGAGAGTGGAAGTTCATTCGGCGCGTCAGCGAGCGACCGCTTCTTTTTCGCGCTGTCGCACCTGCTCATGGCGATCGCGAAGGTAAGAGAAGAACTCCCCGCCTTCCCGCAGTCTCCGCACGAACATCTGCTTTTCGGTGATCATTTCCGTTACGATGCGTGCGATGGGGCGCGCACGGAAGTAGAACCGGCGATACATGCGCTCGACCGCATCCTCGATCTCCGCCGTGGAAAGATGCTCGTACTGCAGCGTCGAAGTCTGAATGCCCCCGGTGGAGATCAATCCTTCTCGCGCGAACCAACCGTTCGCCAGCGCCTGATCATAGAGCTCGGTTCCCGGATAGGGGGCGGCGATGGAGACCTGAATGGTATGCGGATCCAACTCCTGCGCGAAGCGGATCGTCTCCTCGATGGTCTGCTTGTTCTCCACCGGCAGGCCGATGATGAACGTTCCGTGCACCTTGATCCCTAGCTTTTTACAGTTGGCCATGAACTCGCGGGCCATTTCCAGCTTGATGCCCTTCTTGATGCGGTTCAAAATCTCCTGATTGCCGGACTCGAAGCCGACCAGCAGCAGGCGCAGCCCATTGTCCCGAAGCTCTTTCAGGGTGTCGTAATCGACATGGGCGCGGGCATTGCAAGACCAGGTGAGTTTCAGCCGCTTCATGTGGTGGCTGATCGCGATCGCGCGCTTTTTGTCGATGGTGAAGGTGTCGTCATCGAACATATACTCGCGCACGGTGCTGCCGAAGAGCGCTTTGGCCTCTTCCATTTCCCGCCCGACCGCATCCGGGCTCTTGGAGCGGTAGACATGCCCTCCGATGGTCTGAGGCCATAGGCAGAAGGTGCATTTGGCGGGGCAGCCGCGCCCGGTGTAGAAAGAAACATAGGGATGCAGCAGGTACCCGATAAAATATTTGGTGATGTCGAGATCCCGCGCGTAGACCGGCATGACGCTGGGCATGACGTCCCAATTAGGCACCAGCTCGCGGTCTTCGGTCCGCTGCAATTCCCCATTCTCGTCCCGCCAGGAGAGGCCTTTGATCTGGTCCCACGGCCGATCTTCGGCCAGTTCCTTACAGGTGTAGTCGAACTCATGGCGGCAGACGAAGTCGATGATTGGATTATCGCGCAGGGTCTGCTCCGGCAGCACCGCGACGTGCGCTCCGATGAAGCCGACCTTGACATTCGGGTTCTGGGCCTTGATGCGCCGGGCGCACTCCACATCGTTCGCAAGGGACGGCGTGCTGGTGTGCATGACGATCAGCTCGTAATCCTTTGCGATCTTCAGCACATCGGCGTCCGTCTGATGATGGGGGGGCGCGTCGATCAGCTTGCTGCCCGGCACCATCGCAGCCGGCTGCGCCAGCCATGTCGGAAACCAGTAGGAGGTGATTTCGCGCTTTGCCTGATATCTTGACCCGGCGCCGCCGTCGAAACCGTCGAAGGATGGCGGGCTGAGGAACAGAGTCTTCTTCACGTGTATTGCGTCTCCTTACAAATCCCAAACCGGAAAATCTCTCTTCAGTGTACCCCGGCGAGGCCCGGAATCGACGCATCCAGGATTTTGCCAGGATCGAACTGTATCCCGACTTTCACAGCCGCATGCCAAAGTACGCGCGAGATCGCCTCACAGCCCTGCGGGATCACATATCCATGGCGCGCAGCATAATCCTCTGTTTGACCGGGCGCATGGCGTTGATGGTTCGCATGATCATTTTCGTCACGCCAAATCCGAGGGAAGAGAAACGAGGGCCCCGAGACTCCGCAAAAAAGTAAGACGGTAACTCTATGGAGCGCACAATCGTCTAACCCTCACATTGGGCAAATTGGCGTTGGCCTATCCAGGCGGAAAGCGAGATCATTATGAAGGGAGACCTTACGCGGTGCGGAGCGATGGCGGCTTTGTGCTGCGCCCTGCTTCTGGCAGTATCCGCCGTTGCGGGCGCGCAGATCATAGAGGGACAGGAGATCAAATTCGACTTTACCAGGCCGGAAGCGATGAAAGACCGGCTGGAATACTCGGATCATGACCGTCTGGCGCTGTCCGAAAAAGGACTGGGCTGGGATGCGAATGAGAACCAGATGTTGTTCGACGCCTGGTTCCAGACAACCGATCCAATCGCGCTGGGGTACGCCTGGAC
>JBBRKX010000318.1:0-6214 GCA_038231675.1 Chthonomonadales bacterium
CGATCTTCTTGTCTGGTGAGAGGAGCGCATAAGTGACAGGCGTGGGCGACACGCTTGCATAACACGGAAGCCATAGAGGGGCGAAGACGATAATAATCTGGATGAGGCGCTTTGTCATGCGAGTTCCTTGCAAGTTCGGTTCCAGGAGTAGGTTAGCGGCCTCTTCACCATGCCTTCGACCATTTCCTTTTCAGAAGGAAGCGCCGCATGGGGGGCTATACAGCCTGGACAAAACCAAAGCAGCCGCTTCCTCAAAGCAAAGGAAGCGGCTGCAAGGTCACAATTGATTCACGGCAATCAGTAGCGACGGTAGGCATCGACGGCGCGTTTGTCCGCGTTAAGATTGTCGCGGTCACGCCGCAAATCCAGCCGGGCGTGATCGATGTCCCGCTCCGTTCGATGCGCCCCGCGATAATCTTCTCGGTAACGCTGATCATCCCGCTTTCGGAGCAGGTCGTTCAGCTTATGCTGATCCCGGTCGATGTTGGATATGTCATGACGTACGGCCCGTTGCGCCCGGTCATAATCGCGGTCCGCATGGGCGGGCGTCGCGATGCCGGCAGCCAGGACGATCGTTGCGGCGGCCACGGTCGCCAACAAACCACTCTGATGAAATCTCATTGTTGTTCTCCTTTAAATATTTAAAAAGCCGGTCATTCCAGGGGGCGATAACGCATTCGGCTTATCTTTCTAGACGTGGGCGAGGGCGAAAAGTTCTCTGAGGTTTTTCTCATGGCGCGTCCTTCTTGAGGGACTGCTCGATCGGCAGCGGAACGCATTTCCTTTACCGTGCGGGCCATCGATACTCCGTCGCCCCATTCAGAGGTAGCCGCCATCGCGAGCCAACAGGGAGGGGAGTAACGAAAGCAGATGTGCCCTGGACGCTCTGCACGCGCGGTGGTTTGCCGAACCGCGCCGCACTCAACTCCACGTCACAATCGGCCGCACCCGGCAGCATCTTCAGTACCCATGTCCCGCTTTCGCGACGGATCAGAACACAACCATTCGTACGCAGAGGCCCGAAGTCGATCGTCTTTCCCGCCGTATTCAGATCTGCTGCATACTGCTTGAGCCGATCCGAAGCCTGTCCGGCATCCGGCTGGAACGTGATCGTTTTTCCTCTCTCTCGCACGTCGATGACCCCGAGTAAAATGCGCCCATGGCCGTCATCCGCGCCCTCCAGGGAAGCGCGACCGTGTTCCGGAGAGTCCAATCCGATATACCAATCGAATGTGCCGTCGCTAAGGGAGTCGGGCAGGGAGACGGTGTACGGGCCGTCTACGACGGTCTGTCCCGGTCGCCACCGCGAAGTGGGCGGCGAGAGCGTGTGGTCTTGTTGGAAGAGGAGGGAGCCACGGCTCTCCGGCTCGCCATGCTTGGTGAAATGTACAAAGCACGCATAGTCCGCCGCAAGCCGGTCCGCTACACGCCACTGGTATGTGAACTGAAAAGACCGGTTTGCCGACGGTGCAAAGCCGATCACGGTGGGACGGATACGCGTGATGCCGGAGTTCGACCAGTCCGAGGCGCGCCGTGCGTTCGCGAATACGGTATCGGATGTGGCCGCATAGTCCGCGATCACTCCGTCTTTTAATGCGGTCCAGGCCTCTACTCCTGCGCCCTCCGCTTTCCATCCGAAACGTGGCAGCAAGGCGGTCCCGGTCGCAATTGGATTCTGTCCGCCATTCGCCGTGATCGTGAGCCCGTTGTCGTAGCGCACCTGGACGCATGTCCAATCACCGGTCATTGCCGCAGCCGTGGAACCGACCCACCGATTGCCCTGACGATATTGGATATCGACCGGCTTTGCGGTTGCGTAACGGAGGGTGACCGGGGAAAGGAGGTTGTGCTCCAGCCAGGCGAGCGGAACATGCGACCATGTCGCCGCGCCGAGGAAGCCGGCGTGACCGAAGGCGACCTCCTGCATACGGTATTGATCCAGCACCTGCATCGGGGGAATCTGGCCCCAGGTCGGATTGCTCCACCAGCGTTCATAGTAACCCATTCCATGGTTGAACTGCAGAGGATGGATCTTGAGCAGGTCGAAGTCGACCATCAGGGGCGCGCTCATGCCCTGTGATCCCGGCCACCCGGCCCCAAACTGCGCCTCCACTCCGTCCAACAGCCCGCTCCAATACCAGTGATTTGCGCCTTCGCCGAAGACCGGTCCTTGATGGGTGGATCGCTCGAACCGCCAGAGCGCGCTATGCACCGCAAACACCTCCGCAAACGTGCCCGCGCCCTGCTCTCCCGCGCGCATATCGACGTGGAACCAGGGCGGAACGGATGAATGGACGTCGAGATAGTCCGCGTTCGTGCCATAGCGGCGATGGATTTCGGGGGACTGGGTTTGGGCCAGGCGAATTTCGGCGGTCGGTTTCACCGCAAAAGATTGGAGGCCGGTTCCTGGATTGAACCACGCCGGTATGCGCTTGCCCGCGCTGTCGCGCGCGATGTCCTCGGGGTTGAACGCATCGTAGTTCGGATAGTAATCGACATAGTTTTCGTGCAGGGCAATTCGGAACCCCAACTGGACCGCGGTGGACACCAGATCCTTCATTCCCGTATCACCGCCCTTGTCTGCGGCAGCGGGAAGATGGTCGGGGAGGGCGTTGTCATATCCGCTTCGCTGCCAGTCGTGGATGATCACGGCGCAGTCGGTGACTCCGGCCCCATGCAGGGCTTCTAGCGAGCGGGCGATATCGCGATATGGCCCGCCCCAGACATCCAGAACGATCCTGCCGCCCAGGTCCCGCCGATACGGCGACGGTGGGTTGGGAATATTGGGCAGCACTTCGTCCAGCCCACGCGCCACACTGAACACGATGCGTTCTCGCAGCGCGTTCCGGCTGCCGTCCGTCAGGGCGAGATAGGCGGCGGTGGTCCCTTCCAGGGAAGAGGCGTCGCTCGCGGTCCAATCCGCCGTCGCGCTGACGAAAAGACCTTCCGCCGGCAGGGCAAAAACGGCGCCGGTGTAGTAGGGAATGGGGATGCCGCGCCGGCGTAGCGTGGGGCCCCAGGAGCCGCCCACCAGGCGCTGAACTTCCGAACGGTCGCAGGTGACGTCGAAGACCAGGCTCTTGCCGATAAGACGCCCGGTAATTTTCACGGTCGCCAGCTGATCTGCAAGCCGAAACATCCGTATAAGCGTAACGCCATTTGCCGCCTGCGCCCAATGGCTTTCCCCGACGGAAGCAGGGCGCGCCCATTCCATGCGGGAATCGCCCGCGAGCGGGACCGTTACCAGAGCGGCTCCCTGGAAAGAGGCGCTTAGCGAGATCGGCCCGAACAAGGAATCCGTACCGGCCGGTGGCCTGCGCCAGCGATATACGAAGGTTCCGTCGGAACCGTCGTATTGCAGCACGGCCACATCGTGTTCCAATCGCGCCGATGTCTGGCCGCCGTAGGCGTTGGGTGGCGCCACTCCCGCATTCTGCTGGGGCCAGAGCCGGGAGAGGGGAAGGGCGGGAGCCGGACGGGGAACGTAGGGGGGGAAGGCAGACCCTTCGATGACCAGTTCACGGTCGCCCCAGAGGGCGAAATCGAAGCTGGCATCATCCTTCGGCCCCGGATCGGTTTCGAAACGCACCCTTGCGACCTTGCCGGCAAAGGGAGTCAGATCGAACTGAAACGGTTTCCAGGTCGCGTCTATCTGGTTCTCTTCCAACAGCTTGCGCCCATTCACGAAGACGCGGAACGTAACGCCGTCCGACTTGCCGACCGCATCCGATCGCAGGGCGGTTGCGCCACGTAGCAGGATCCTGCGCGCAGCCGGGAGGCGAAAGGGAAACTCCTGGTACGTCACCCCCGTGCCATTGCGCCATGGGCAGTGCAGCAAAAACGCCTGTTTCCCGTTTTGTTCCCCGGCCGGCTGGCATGCGATGCCGGTGCGGTCGTCGAACATGCCTGTCCAGCCGTCGGGATACGCCTCCGTTCGCCCGCCGCGATAAACGCAGCCTACCGAATAAAGCCCGATCTCATTCAGCTTCATTACGGGGGCATCAGGAACGATCGGTTGGATCGCCCGCGCTGCCACGACCAGGAAACAAAGAACGACGACAAATATCCAACACAATATTTTCATCCGTTTTCTTTCTCTCGGCGCTTTGTATGGCTCTGCGAAATCAGGTCGTGGCGGACATCCTTTCTCCTATTCCCTCCCCGGGGACACGACTCCTTTTTGACGGGGAATGAGACCGGGTCATTCCGTTGCCGGGGTATCGCCATGTCTGCCGCACTTGGCGCAACGCCGTATCCACCGGCAACATTCCCGCCGCAATGAATTGCGTAAAGTCCGCAGAAATGGTTTGCGTCATCGGTTGTCGCCATGTCCCCGGCAACGTTTCCGCCGCAATGAATTGCGCGGCTGTGTGGCCTGCGGCCGTAGTGACCGCCTGCGTGGGCACGCACTGCAATAACGGCGGGAATTGCGACAAAGGTTGTGCCCCGTGACTGCAACAGTAATTGCGGCAAGAACCGATACGTTATTTCCCACGATCTGGGGTCGGTAGGAGATGGTTTGTCCGATTGCAGAGGTTGCCGCAAGGTCAGGCAACCAAGTACCCTTTGGCGACGCGCGATATCAAAGGACGTCGCAACGTTGGCAGGTAGGCGATACCCCTCTATGGTGTGCCCGCGCAGGCGGGCACATGGCCGCCAGGCCACACAGCCGCGCAATTCATTGCGGCGGACACAGCGCAATTCATTGCGGCGGGAACGACGCATATGGTTTGGCAATTCCGTATTGGGGTGGGAATAATGTAATCAATTGCGGCGGAAATGGCGACAACCGATGACGGCGGGGATATCGCAATTCATTTCGCTGCATAAGCTGAACGTTAACATCGAAACAAAACTGAATGACCCTTGGAATGAGAATAAGGTATGCTCTCTGCAAAATCGGCTGGCGTCGAGAGGAAAAGAGACAGGATGCGAAGACGATGGAACCGCTGCTTCACACTGGGATTGGCCCTCTGCGCGGGAGGCATCGGGCTTTGTAGTGCGCAAAGCCCGGATTTGGCGCAGGCAGGGGCACGGCAGGAGACACGCATGAAGGCGGACTGGCTGGTGCAGCCGACGACGGTTCGGGCGGAAGTCAAAACAATCGCCGGCGCAACTGCGACCTCCACGGGAACCTCACGAGAGATCGCACTGGAAAACGGACTGATACGCCGTACTTTCCAACTCGCCCCCAACGCAGCCACCGTCGGGTTCGACAACTTGATGACTGGCGCGCCCCTGCTTCGCGCAGTCGAACCGGAAGCTTCGCTGGAGATCGACGGCCGGCGCTTTGCCGTGGGGGGCCTGGTCGGACAGCCGGACCGCGCCTATCTGCTTCCCGAGTGGCTCGCGACGATGCGGAGCGATCCCACCGCTTTCCAGTTTACCGGCTATGAGACCGGCCAAACCGTCGCGCCTTTCCCCTGGAAGCGTGTCCGCCATGCCGCCGATCTGCCCTGGCCGCCGCCTGGAGCCTCGCTCACGCTGCACTTCGCTCCACCCGTCGGCACGCTGCAAGGTATTGCCGTCTCCGTCCACTATGAGATCTACGATGGACTGCCTCTGATCGCGAAGTGGGTCTCGATAGAGAACGGCGGTGCGAAATCCGTGCGACTGAACCATTTTACAGCGGAGAGCCTGGCCGCCGTGGAGGCCGAATCCATCGTCGATGCGACGGATAGCTGGACACCGCCCAATATCGAGGTCCTCAGCGACTATGCCTTCGGCGGGGGCACGGCCCGCAACTCCAACCACACAACGCACTGGGAGACCGACCCGGACTATACCACGCAGGTGAGTTACGCACTGAAGACGCCGGTGCTGCTCGCAAGCCGACCGCCGCTCGGACCCGATATGCAGATAGAGCCGGGAGGGCGCTTTGATACGTTCCGCACGTACGAACTGGTCTATGACAGCACCGAGCGCGAGCGCAAAGGGTTGATCCTGCGGCGCATGTACCGTACGCTCGCCCCCTGGGCGACCGAAAACCCGCTGATGCTGCACCTGACCTCCGTGGATCCGAAGGTCGCGAGGACCGCCATCGACCAGTGCGCGGAAACGGGCTTCGAGATGGTGATCCTGAGTTTCGGCAGCGGGCTGAATATGGAAGACACCTCGCCCGCGAATATCGCCCGTTTCAAGGCGCTCGCCGACTATGCGCATGGCAAGGGCATCCAGATCGGGGGATATTCGCTGCTGGCGAGCCGGAGCATCA
>JBBRKX010000319.1:0-6211 GCA_038231675.1 Chthonomonadales bacterium
CACACACGCGAATAGCACGGCTGAATTATTTGTCATTGTAAAGGTGTGCAGAATAGCCAACCATGCAAAGAGCGCCTGAAGATTTTGAGCGGGAGCGGAGCCGCCCATCGATAGAAAACCAGGAAACTCATTTGTAGCGATCCCAACAGCCAGAACCGCGCCAAAACACACTAGCAGTGGTACATTTAACAGCCTTGCGGGCATATTCCTCATTCGCATCAGATAACTTGTCACGTAACCACATATCGCAAGGCTGTACATGACCAGGGCCGTGTTCGGGTCATCAAGCCCGAAGTTGACTGAAAATAGTCCGGCCAGTGTGACAGACAGTCCGGCTAGATAAAGCCATGGACTTGGAACGTCTTTTACCCGCGCGTTGGCAAAGTTGCTCCGTGCGGTGGAAACGGCCGTAGAGTAAGAAACCTTTCTCGAAAATGCAGGATCTTGCAATGACATTCGTTCCTTATTCTGCTCTCTCAGGCTCAATTCTTTGGTTGGGCTGCCGGCGAATGACAAATGTGTTCGCACCCGAAGCAAGCAATTCGCCAAGGAATGGTGTTGAGGATGCTTTGTGCATGCGTGAGGCCTCGAAAGACTCAGGATCGATAAACGCGACGGACACTCTGGCGCCCGTTGAGACATACCGAATAATGGCGCTGGGTAGATCCAAATCGGCTTGCGAAGTTACGATCAAGAGAGATGTGCCCGGCAGAAGCGGCCCTACCGTTCCACTTACTACCGCACTGACTTTCTGATCGGATGTCGCCTCAACGCGGGCGAGTCTGTCCAGAACGGTATAAAGATGATCCTGTCCGCGCCCAGCAGTTTCCGTGTGCGTCCTGGAGCCTCCTAATGCCGGCTCGCTGGAAGCGATCAGTCGTACGCTGGCCCCCTCCTGAATGGCTCTATGGGCGACCGATGTTGTCAGTCTCACGGCATATTCCAATGTCGTGTCTACACCAGAGCCTATCTCCGTTCCTTTATGAAGATCCAGCACTATGACGAGGTTGACAGATTGAGCTTCTTCGAATTCAATCACGCTTAGCCGGCCGGTGCGTGCGGTCTGTCTCCAATGGATATGTCTGAGCGGATCCCCTGGAGAATACGCGCGTACACCGTCCGGATCCACGCTGCTTCCACGCGTCGCGGCGGCAATGAACTCTTGCCATGAGTAATGTTCCGAGCCCGTCAGTTCGATGAGTGAGTCCGCACCAGGCATGGGATAAGCAATAATCTCATGGTCGCATTGAATCCGCCGTGTAAACGCAAATACTCCGAGAGGATCCATACCGACGACATCAAATCCGACAGCCTGATATACCCCTCGCCTGAGAAACCTGACACGATAAATCACCCGCGTTGAATCGCGCGCCGCAACATTGAAAAGTGGTGGCTCCGGATCGATGGGTTCGATCCACGGCGGAAAATGCTCTTGTATTGAAATGAAAAAACGCGCAATTGGGGAGCGGTTCCGCACAATGTAAATGATCTCGCCCTCTTCGCCCTCCCAAAACACATCCTGCGGTTCACGAGAGAATACCAGGCCTTGCAAAGTGTGCCAACCAAGAAGATAAGAGATTCCGGGAAGCGTCAGCAAGATTGCCGCCATGTAGTAGAGATGAGGGGCATTCAGCATTCCCGCCACGGCGATCAGGCACACGGCTCCGAAACTCAGCGTCACCCATTTGCTGAACTGCATGTATCTATCGCCCGTTCCGCGCGGTAATCGGAACGGAACAGCTCCGCAACGCTTCCTCGATGCACGACATGGCCGTGACGCCTTTTATTCGCTGTTCCGGTTTTACAATAATCCGATGGGCGAGAATGGCTCCCGCAAGGGCTTTCACATCGTCCGGAAGCACATAATCTCGGCTTTGTAGGGCCGCGCGTGCTTGACAGGCATACATCAAGTTCAAGGATCCTCGCGGACTGGATCCCAATGACACGGATGGCGACCGCCTTGTCGCACTCACAATGTCCAGGATATAGGCCTGAATGCTGATATCGACATAAACGTCACGAACCGCTGTTTGAATGGCTAATATCTCCGCGGCATCGGTAATTGGGCAAACACTGTCGACAGGCCTGCTGTGCCGCTGTCCGGAGAGAATGCGAAGTTCCGCTTCACGGTCGGGGTAACCCATGGCAAGACGAGCGGAGAAACGATCCAACTGGGCTTCCGGTAAAGGGTAGGTGCCTGAAAGTTCGATATTGTTTTGCGTGGCTATCACGAAGAACGGTGTTGGAAGAATATGCCCAATCCCGTCGATCGTCACCTGGCCTTCTTCCATGCATTCCAGTAACGCGGCCTGGGTTTTTGGCGTCGTCCTATTGATCTCGTCCGCGAGAACGATGTTGGCAAATACCGGCCCCGTTCTGATCTCGAACTCGCCGGTCTTCTGATTGTATACCGAAGACCCCGTTATGTCGGAAGGAAGCAGATCGGGAGTAAACTGGATACGCTTAAACGTAAGTCCGAGTGCATTGGCAAGCGCCTTTGCCAGCGTCGTCTTGCCTACGCCGGGAATGTCCTCGATAAGGAGATGCCCATTCGAGAAGAGTACGGCAAGAGCAAGCTCAACGACTTCGGACTTTCCAACAATTGCTGTTTCCACAGCGTCCAGCACTAGCCGCGCCTTGCGCGCAAGTTCGCTAGAATCCAAGTATCTCCCTCTTTCCAGCCATATTTGAAATTATGGATACGTCTTTAACCTTCAAAAGCCTGGGGTACGCGCACTCGAAGAGCGCGCGGCTCAATCCGAAATTGGAGAGGAGTATTCAACTCGATCTCGCCGTCGACCGTGACCCGCTGATTGGGAACCGCAGATAACTTGCCCGTCGGCACCTGGAGTGCAGTCACCTCCGGCAGGGATACCTGATGCCCGCCAGGCAGATTCAATGCGAGCTTCACAAGTTCCCATCGACTTGTACCTCCAAGCACATACACAGTCAGCTTTCCGTCCGTGATATGTGCGTTCGGAGCAAGCGGAAATGGGCCGGCGTGAAACCTGCCATTACCGATGACTACCTGGAGAGTTTCCACTGTCTTCGTACCTTCTGGCGTGGTCAACGTCACCTGGAAAGGCTTGATTTTGCGGATCGCCCGGATCAATGCAATCACATAGACAAATCGTCCAAACCGGCGCTTTTCGGTGACCGTGAGCGATTCGGCGATGAGAGTCGTAAGTCCTACCGTCGTAACGTTGATGAAATAGTCCTCGTTCGCTACACCAACATCTACGTTCACATCTTTTCCGCTAGCGATCACCTCGCACGCGACAGCGATATCCGATTCGATCCCAAGATCACGAGCAAACTGGTTTCCTGTACCCAGCGGCAAAACTCCGAGCGTGGAGTTGCTGCCGATAAAGTATTTAACGACGCTGCTAAGAGTCCCATCCCCCCCACCTACGATCACTAGCGGCACATTAGCTTGGATCGCTTTTTGAACTTCTTTCCCGATGTCTTTCGGCTTCTGAATAGCAAGGGCCTCTTTCAATCCAACCCCCTGCCTGGATAGCTCGTCTTTCGCCTGTGCAAACCATTCGTTCCCGCGCCTCGACTTGGTGTTTACGATGAGCACGGCTTGTTGTTCAGTGTTTACCAATGGAGCCCCATTCTTAGTCTTAATATGTATAACAAGCTGTTAAATGCTCTCGTATGTCCTCACTTCGCCGGAGTAGTAAGTTCAGTTACCGGGGGCCCCGCGATTACGGTGATCTCATGGTCCGGATGCAAATACTTACGAGCGGCCGCATCCACTTGATCTTTTGTGACGGCGCGAACAATTCCCGCGTATTTTCCGGCATACCCCAATCCAAGTTTATAAAAGGCGGCATTCTCCAGCAAGGCGGCGATGCCTGCATTGGTGGCAAGAGATAGTCTTAGCCCTCCGATAGCATGATCTTTTGCCCAGGACAACTCTTTTTCGGTTACACCCTTCGCAACCATGTTCTCTATCTCGGCATGTGCGGAAGCTACCGCGCGCTTGACGTTTTGTGGATTGGCGCCCGCCCGAAACACGAAGGGACCGGCTTCAAGCCCAGGAGCAAAGGCCGTGTAGGCATAGTAGGCCAGACCTTCCGTATCTCGAACGCGTTTGCCTACCCTGCCGACAAATTCATCTCCTCCAAGAATCAGGTTCATCAACGCTGCCGCATGGTAATCCGGCGTCAGTCTGGAAAGCCCGACTTCGCCGATGGCAATGTCGTCTTGCGACTTGTCGACCATCACGACTTGAATTGGCGCGGATACATTTCCACGCGGCGATGTGGTCAGCGGCATTGGCTCAACGAAACTTTCGCCTTCGCCTTTCCAGTCTCCAAAGGCTTTCTCAACTGCCGTAAAAGCATTCTCGGCTGTGACATCTCCAACGATAATTAGTGTGGTCTTTTCCGGCCGGAATGCATGATGATAATATGCCGAAAGGTCGTCACGGCTAATCGTTGCGACATCTTTTTCCTCTCCCTCCGGGGAATGCCGATACGCAGGATCGGTCGAATAAAGCGCGCCATACAGCCTCCGCGTGGCGACGGTCGCCGTGTCATCTGCGGCTTCCTGAAGAGCCGTCAGCGTTTGACCTCGCACTTTATCGATCTCATCCGCAGGAAACGAAGGATGGCGCATCGTATCCGCCATCAAATCTAGAATAGGGCCGAAGTTCTCGGAAAGCATGGCGGCGCCGGTATCGATTCGCTCTCGGCCGGCGGAAAAGCCGAGCCGAGCGCCCACGAAATCCGTTTGTTCCGCGATCTGTTGCGATGTCAAGGTCATAGTGCCGCGCGTCAGCATCTCCGCAACCATGCTTCCCACGCCGAACTGTCCGATCGGATCGTTAATGGAACCTGCCCGAACGAATCCACCAATTGTAATCGTCGGGTTTGCGTGGTTCTCCTGTACAATAACGTTCAATCCATTTGCCAACCGGTGCTCTTGCGCTTGAGAACCAGCCACAGCACCCGCGCCGAAAACCCCTCCATGCCCGGACAGCCGGGCAATCGGCGTCGCGGCCAATGCACGCGTTTTCTGCCGCACTGGATGGTAATGAACCGAATGGCCGCCCCCGCCGTCCGCCTGTGGATTGGGTGTCTCGCCGTTCGGCGTGAAAGTGCCCACCGTACGATTATTCCCGGTCAAGTAAATTTTTGCGACCCGTTGAACATCTGCGGCGGTTACCGCATTCACCTTCTGAAGAAAAGTATTGGTATTCCGCCAGTCGTTCGTCACCGTCTGGAAGAACCCGATTCGAGAAGCCTGTGCCTGGACGCTATCATTTGCAAATACGAAGTCCGCACGGGTTTGGTTTTTCGCCTGCTGAAGTTCATGCTCGCTTAGAGGCTCCTGCTGCACTCTACCGATCTCCGCTAAAAGCGCCTTCTCGATCGTTGACGTTGCAATGCCATTTCGGGCTGAAGCAGAAATGTCGAACACTTCCGGGTCGATGCCGAAGTTTGCACCGGCATTCACGTCGGTAGCAAGTTGAGATTCAACGAGAGCCCGATAGAGTCGTGTGGTTCTGCCATCGGTTAGCGCGGTCGCGAGCACATTCAGCGCCGGCAAATAAGGACCGGGCGCGGACGGGATATGGTACATCATCTCGATATAGGCGGTCGAGCCGGCGCGACGGACGTCGACCCGGCGTTCGCCGCGCTGCGCCGGCTCGGGATTGAGCACGGCACGAGGAACCACGGATGGCTTGACATTGCGCCATAGCTCACGAACCCGACTCAACAAGCGCGCGGTATCGAAGTCCCCCACAATAACGAGCGTCGCGTTATTGGGAGCATAGTGCGCCCGATAATATGCGTATACCTGCTCACGCGTGAAGTGCTGAACATCCCACTTGGTTCCGATAACGGGATAGTGGTAAGGATGGTACTGAAACGCCGCAGCCCGGGTGTTTTCGTACAGAAAATAGGCGTTGCTATTCTCGTCCCCTTCGAGTTCCGACAATACCACTCTCTTTTCCGCCACAAGTTGCTTGGGATCGATGGCTGCTTCCGTCATCCTATCCGACTCGATCCGTAGCGCCAGATCCAATTGATCGCTCGGTAGCAGTAAATAATAACTGGTGCTGTCCGTGTCCGTTTGCGCGTTGTTTTCCCCTCCAAAACGCCCGAGCAACAAATCGATGTAACCGGGATTGGGAAACTCTTTCATCGTCCCCTTGAACATCATATGCTCGAGTTGATGGGAAACCCCCGTAATCCCC
>JBBRKX010000320.1:0-6208 GCA_038231675.1 Chthonomonadales bacterium
GCTCTCCTAGCTCCGCGCTTTCCAGGGTTTTGTAGCGATTATCGGACGCGGAATCCCACCGTTGAAGGCGTGACATGGGGATTGCGACCCAATCCTCCGCAGAACGCGCGTTCTTTTGTTTGGTCGCATGAGTCAGAGCGACTCCATGGGTCAGAGCCAGCGTAGGGTTGTACCAATAGCTGACCAGGAAGTCCTCTTGAATTCCGTTCGCGGGCGTTTTGAGCGGGTATCCGAAACAGAAGTACCGGCCGGGTTCGCCATTCTGCGTCGTTTCCGCAGGGAGCAAATTCTGTTTATCCAGAACGGTCACCGCCGCCGGTTTTACCTTCAGGACAGAAGCGCTCTGGGAATATTGGAGGCCTTCGACGGTGAAGTTGACCGATAAGTCGGCGTTACCGGTGGTAGGCATGCTGCCAAGCACATAGAGCGTGGCCGCCCGGCCCTTTCGGTCCAGGCTGACAAAAACGGTAAAGTCCTGAATAGCGGTTCGCAGTATTTCCGCAATGTATGCCCGGTCGTTTGCCTTATCTAACACAACAGTCTTCTGCGCCGCAGTGTTACGCATGAGCAGATTGCGATCGGGGAAATAAACCTTCGTTTCCGCTTCCAACGCATACGTCTGCCCCGAATCTGCCTGCTCCACTTTTCCCGATTTCGCTAAGTCCCTTGATTTCGCGTTTTGATCGCCATCAGCCAGGCCGACCGGGTCTGCCGACCGGCCCGATTTGGATACGATCTTTGCTAAACGCCGGGGAGCAGGAGAGTCTGGCGCTTTTGGAGCGGTGTTGCTTCGAGGCCGCGTGGCGATCAATCGATACCCGTTTACCATGGGCTGCCCGGCAGGCGGGAGGCTGATATAGAGCGCGGCGCGGCTGAACGCATCTCGTAACACAGGACCAAATCGTGCCGAGTTCAAGAACGCCGACAAAACTTTGTCGTGGAGGGCGCTGCTTTGCGCACGCTCCAACTGCGGAGTAAGATTCAGATTATTACGGATGGAAAGATGCGGGAGCTTGACGTCCCGGGAAGGGATGGGAGGGGGAACGCCGGGAGGAGCGTCCACATAGAGCCTCCGAATCGGCCCATCCAGATAAACGCTCTGAAGCCCCTGGATCTCCTCCATGGGGACCACGACCGCCTGCTGGATGATTTCCGGTCGCTGTATAGGCGAAGAATCCGCCTGCTGTGCGGATGCGGGGGTGGAGGTTGCCAGACACAATGCGGCCAGTGTCGACCGGAGGACTGCCTGCCGCCAAAACGCGATCGTTATGATTTTAAAGCTGTCCGCTGACAATTCTCACCTCCGAGATGAAATCGCAAGCCCACGTTTCTGTTGCGGGCGTGAAAGGTGAGCCATGCGGCCTGTCCGTCCGGTTCGATTGCCCTCTCTTCTCTTTAGACGTTCCACAACGGCAAAAGTTTACAATGCCGCTTTTCCGCGCACGGAAAGCCGCTTCAGGGCGACCAGCAATGCGGAAATGCTCTTGGCGTCCTCAAGTTCCCCCGCCTGTATTTTGTTCTCTATTTCTTCGGAGGAAATAGGCACGATCTCCACCGTTTCGTCTTCGTCGGTATGCGCGTGGGACTTCGTGAGGCCGGTCGCCAGGTAAGCATGGATACGCTCCGTGGAGTAGCCAGGGGCAAGGTAAGCGGAAAAGAGATGCTGTAACTCCGCCGCGCGATAACCCGTCTCCTCTTCCAACTCACGATGGGCGCAGGCCATAGGCTCCTCTCCGGCCTCCAGGGTTCCGGCCGGAACCTCCAGCAGCACCTTGCCCGCAGGCAGCCGGAACTGCCGGACCATCAGCACCGTGCCATCCTCCATTACCGGAACGATCGCGACCGCGCCGCTATGGACCACGACTTCCCGTTTCGCTTCCCGCCCATCCGGCAAGCGCACATGATCGACTTTAAGGTGGACGATCTTGCCGTCATAGATCATTTCGCTGCGGAGGACCGTCTCGTTCAGTTCCATGATAGTTCCTTAAGCCGAGCCTAATGCATCGGGGGAATATAGTCCCCATGCGCCGCGATCAGATCGTCAACGAGCGCCCAGATCTCGTCCAGCGTCAGCTCTGCGGCCGTGTGTGGATCCAACATGGCGGCGTGGTAAACATGCTCGCGCTTGCCGGTGAGAGCCGCTTCCACGGTGAGGGACTGGACATTGATGTTGGTCTGCATCAGGGCGGCGAGCTGGGGCGGGATAGCTCCGATCCGCGTGGGCTGAAGCCCATTCTTATCCACCAGAACGGGCAGCTCGACGCAGCAGCCGTTCGGAAGATTAGTGATCAGATCTTCGTTCGCCACATTGCCGTAGATGACGCGCGGCACGCCCGTTTCGAGGCTGTGGATAATCAGCGATCCGTATTCATGGCTCCGGTGAACCTGGATCGGCGCGTCGCTTTCGTACTCCGCCTTCATCTTATGCCAGCCCTGAATCTGATTTTCGCAGCGCGTAATATACTCGTCGAGCGGAACCTTGAACCGTTCGATCAGATCCGGCCGATCCCGTCGTATGAAATAGGGGGTGTATTCGGCGAAATGTTCGGAAGACTCGGTGACGAAGTAGCCCAGGCGCGTGAGCATCTCATACCGCACGCGGTTGCCATCCGGGACTCGACCTTCCGTCACAACGTTTCGGATCTCCGGGTAGAGGTCTTTCCCGTCGCGTTCGAAGCGCAGATAGAAGGCCATGTGGTTGATGCCGGCGCACAGATAGTTGATCTCTTCGATAGGAACGCCGATATCATGCGCGAGTTGTTCCGCGGTGCCCTGCACGCTATGACACAGGCCGACGGTCTTAATTTTCGTCGCTCTGGTAACCGCCCAGGTGTTCATGCACATGGGGTTCACGTAGTTCAGGAAAGTCACGTCCGGCGCAACCTGCTCCATGTCCCGGCACATATCGAGCATCACGGGGATGGTGCGGAGGGCGCGCATGATGCCGCCGATCCCCAGGGTGTCCGCGATGGTCTGCCGCAGCCCGTACTTCTTGGGAATCTCGAAATCGATCTCGGTGCCCGGTTTGTATCCGGCAACCTGGATCATATTGATCGCGTAGTCCGCCCCATCCAGCGCGGCTCGGCGGTCCGTATGGGTGGTGACGCGGGGATGGGCCCCGACCGCTTGCGCGACCTTGTGCGCGACGACTTCCGAAGTATTTAGCCGTTCGCTGTCGATGTCCATCAGGGAAATATGGCTGTCGGCGAGTTCCGGGAAAGAGAGAATATCTCCCAGCAGGTTCTTGGCGAACACGGTGCTGCCGGCTCCGATAAGTGCGATTTTAGGCATATCCGATCCTTTTGAAGAAGAGTGTATTAACATTACCCGATCATTGCGCGTTCTCCTGCCCGGGCTCAGGGGTGGGAACAGCAAACAAAAACTCCGCCTCTAACCGGTAAGGGATAGAGACGGAGTTTCGTAGAAGTTGGATTGCAAACCTATCGCATGGATGAGTTGACGAGCAGTTCGCTCAGGTTAGCAAGGCCGAGTGGCACCGTGGAAACCTTTCGCTTGATGCGCGCCAGCGCATTGTCCACCGACTTCGTCTTGCAATGCAGTTCGCAGGCGATTTCTCGGTAAGACTTACCGATCTGATAGCCGGCGAGCACATTCCATTCGAAGTCCGAGAGAACCTGTTGAAGCATCTCGTGCAGAACCTTCGTGTCTTCTCCTTGAAGGACGAGATCTTCGGGGTCTTGCGTTTCGGTAGCGGGAATAATATCGGAGAGGTTCCAGTCGGGGCTCGAGTCTTCCGCGGGACTTTCCAGGGAGAGAGAGGTGTTGAGCGGCATCTGCTTTTGCCGCGTTGCCGTTTTAATGGCGGTAATAATATGCCTCTGGATGCAGACTTTCGCGAAGGCGGGGAAGGAAATGGCCTTGTCACAACGGAAATCGACGATGGCCTGCCAGAGACCAATCATACCGACCTGGAGGAGGTCTTCTTTTTCCGCGCCGACAAGGAAGTAGGACTTCACCTTCGTGCGAACTAGATTACGGTACTTGTACAGCAGGAACTCCGAGGCCGACTCGTCGCCCCGCTGCGCTCGATGAACGATCTCCCGGTCGGCCATATCATGGAATTTGACGTGGCTGGGTGGGAGATGGTGCTGCAAATCGATAATCACCTGTTCCCTCGATCCGTAGGAGTTTTTTTGGCGCGGTCGCCTGACAACCCGTCAACGGGGTTGCCGCGCATTTTCGGAGGATTAGTTGCAGCGATTCAATCTTAAATCTACCCTCCTGGGCAGACTCTACCGAAGTGCTTATCCAGTATTATACAGGATCAGCGCGCATATTTCAAGGCCTCTTGCCAAAATTCGCAATAGACAATTCATTGACATGCATCGATTGTCCCGATAAAGCGGTCAATAGGGTGGAGACGGGCTTTAATCGGCATTCCACTGTGATATTTTTCACAAGGAAGGTATCAAAATTTTCGCTGTGAAGGTGTGTCATCTTGCGCCATATTGATAGCAGCCCCTTTGAAAAGGGCAACGCATTCCGCCAGGCCGAGTGAGAAGTGCGCGGTTGTCGCCCGACGAAGGGAAACCACCGGATAACCCGCCCTTGTGGCCTACTCGTTTTCGCCTGGTGCTCTTGCGGTTTGCGCTCCACGTAGCGCAGCGCAGATGGCGGCCTGCCCGCGCCTGGAAAAGGGGAGCGTGCTAACCCCCGCGCGGATTTGGGAAGCATCGCCCGGAATGTCGGTTCGACGTTCCGGGCATTTTTTCGCCTGTTCGATACGGACATCAGGAGCAGACGGCCCCTCCACGGCAGGAATTCCGCCTTTTTGGGTTGAATGTCTCCGTTACACCGAAGTCGTTCCCATCGCTCTTATCGAGAGGAAGAATCCATGCCGCGTCCTATCGTCCTCGGCGGAATGCATATCGCCCTGACTCTATCGTTTGTCACGCTGTCCTTCCACGCATTCGCATCCAGGCCTAAAGCGGTCGCGGCCGTGGATGCCGGAGTGAAGGTGGAGCAAAAGATCGCCTACCTTGGTTCGCCGAACAATATCAAGCTGAGCAATGGAACCGTCGAACTGGTCCTGGCCACGGATTATGGGCCGCGGATCATGCGTTATGCCCTGGCGGGCGCGCCGGAAGAAGGCAATGTCTTTGCGACGATCCCTCCCGATAAGCCCAACTTGAAGACCGAACTTGGGGATTGGTTCATCCGAGGCGGCCACAGACTATGGCATGCTCCGGAAGCGGTTCCACGCTCCTATGTTCCCGACGATAGCCCCGTCGAGGTAAAGTTCGATGGCGCGACGGTGAAACTGATCCAACCCGTCGAAAAAGTGACTCATATTCAAAAAGAGGTATGGATAACGCTCGATCCCCAGGGCTCGCACGTCACAGTGCTCCATAAGCTGACGAACAAGGGGTTGTTTACGGTGACGATGTCCTGCTGGGCCATGTCCGCCATGAACAAGGGCGGCATCGCGATCCTTCCGCAGGAACCGTACCAGTCGCACGATGATGAGGTGCGCCCGGCGCGGTCGATGACCGTATGGGGTTATACGGACCTGACCGACCCGCGCTGGATGATCGGCAAGAGCGTTATCACGCTTACCCAGAATCCGGATATCACCACATCGCAAAAGATCGGGATCCTCAATAAACAGGGATGGTCCGCTTACTTTCACGCGGGCGCGCTGTTCGTCAAGCGCTTCGCCTACGAGAAGGGCAAAGAGTATCCGGATCTAGGCTGCAACAACGAAACGTATGCGGACGGCGTGTTCCTGGAGTTGGAAACGCTCGGGCCACTGGAAAAAGTGGATCCGGGGCAGGCGATCAGCTTTCAGGAGGATTGGTGGCTCTACAAGAATATCGATATCGGCAACGGGGAAGCCGGGATTGCCGCCGCGCTCCAGCCAATTCTGACGCAAACCTCCCATAAACCCGGAAACTGAGGACAATAGCGAATCATGAGCGAACTGGACAGACGAGAGTTCATTGCCTTTGTAGGACGGACGTGCGCCGGAGCCACCGCGTTAGGCACTGCTTCCGGCGCCGCCCTGGCGGACGATCGGACCGAACCCAACAGGGCCGCCATCGACCTGCTCGACGTGGGAGCGCGCAGGGTCTTCAGAGGCCGGAACCTGACTCAAATCGCCATGCCCATGGGCGGTCTCGGGGGCGGCAATGTCGCGCTTGCTGGGCGAGGCAACCTGCGCAACTGGCAGATCTTCAATGTCTGCAAC
>JBBRKX010000321.1:0-6203 GCA_038231675.1 Chthonomonadales bacterium
TACGTGAAAAACCAGCAGATTTTTCGCTGTCCCTCCTATTCGAAGGGACAGGTAGGCTACGCCATGAGTTACATTGTCAATGGTCCGATGGGCAAGCCCGACGCTTTCGTAGTCAATCCAACCGTGTACTTTGTATGGGATCATGCGAAAACTCCGGGCTGTGCCAATACGGGAGCGGCAACGCCGAATTCGCCAAATCAGCCGGGCAATCGAGGCCCATTCCCTGTCGAGCAGGATGTAAACCATACGCATTATCCGTCACGGCATACGGATGGATTTGTCGGTCTCCGCTACGACGGAAGCGCCAAGTTTCGCAAGTATTCTAGCTTGACCACTACATTGACGAGCGCGGATTTCGCTGCCGATCAAAGCCCGTAATTTTGCGGATGCGTCAGGCTACAAATGGGGGCCGTTGGGCTTGATCGGGTCCGCGAAGGCCAGCACGCCTTTGGCTTTCGTTTTCCGGCGGTAGACCTTGTTGTTGCAGGTCGCGTAAAGCATGTCCAAATTTGTGCCGCCGAACACGACCGCTGTGGTCGCGGCACGCTCCGGGTTGTTGATGATGCTGTTTACGCGCCCCGCCTGATCCTCCACCTGGATTCCCTGTTTGCTCGCCACATAAAGCCAGCCGTTCGCGTCGGTCGCGAGACCGGCCGAGCCACTGTCTCCCTCGCCGTACGGGATCACGACGTCGAAGTACGGCTGCCGGTCCTGAAGCTTCCCGTCCGGCAGTGTTCGGAACGAGTAGAGGAATTTGCCGGGTGCATTGTGGGAGACCAGCAGAAGGCTCTGATCCGGCGTGAACGTGATCCCGGTCTCGTCCACAATGCCTTCATCGACCGAGGACTTATGTCCGCCGGAAGTAATGAGCCAGATCTTTTTGTTGGCCGAATCGTTCGCGTAGATCTGCCCCTGGTGATTAACCACAAGGCTGTTCGAGGCGAGGCCGCTTGCCACGGCGCTTTCTTTTCCGTTTACATCATAAGCGACGATACGCTTATGTACAGGCTGACTTGCGTACAGTTTACTGTCCGGCCCGAAAGCAAGGGCCGTCGCCCCGTTCGTACCGTCTTTGAAAACCGAGTTTTTGCCATCTGTTGTGATCTTAACGATTCGATTGTTGCGCGTATCGGACACATAGACGTTGCCGGCCGAGTCGGAAGCGAGACCGTCCGCGTTCTGGATCCCTTCCGTGACAGGCTGCCAATCTTCGCCCGCCTGCAATATCTGCAGGATCGGTTGGGGGTTGGAGGTCGCCGCACGGAGGGGCTCCGGGAATCCACGCCAGACCCAGCGCATCGCGTCCGGCAGAATGGCCGCGCCTTGCTGCCCGCTGTGCCCACCGGTTCCCACTACGAACTCGGTCTCATACCCGGCGAACCGGAGCGCTGCTTCCATCTCCTGATTACCCAGATACCAGGCGCCGCCGTAGATATCCTGGTCGTGGGAGCCGTCCTGCAAATAGACTCGGAGCGGCTTCGGCTCGGATTTACGGATCAGGGAGGGGAAAACATTGCCGCCGCGCAGATCCGTGAAGCTGCCGATAAAGCTGATGACCCGTCGGAACTGGTCCGGCCGTGCCCATGCCGCAGCGAACGCGCATATGCCGCCCGAACTCGCACCGCAGAGGCCCCGCCCATTCGGATCTTTAGTCAGACTGTACTTCTTGCCGACTTCCGGCATAATCTCTTCCAGCAGGAAACGCGCGTATTGATCGGTGGGAGCATCGTATTCGTAGCTGCGATCGTAGCGGGGCAGGGAGTTCTTGCCCACCGCAGGCGCGACGCCGGGGTTGATCATGATGCCGATCGTCACCGGCATTTCCTTACGGAAGATGAGGTTATCCATCACCGTGGGGCCGCGAAACCCTCCATTGGGATCGGCAAATCCACCCCCATCCAGATAGACCATCACGCACGCTGGCTTCGATGCATCATACTCTTTGGGCACATAGACCCAGTAATCGTACTGCGAACCGGGGAATATTTTGCTGGTCCAGTTGTAATGCGTGACCTCGCCTTTGGGAACGCCCGCCTGAGGCAGAGAATCGGGACCGATGGGATAGTCTTCCGCTGCGCGACAGACTGCCAGGGAAGCACACAGGAAAATGAGAGCAGAAACCAGGGAGACAAAGCGACGCATAAGGACATCCTCTTCCGCAAGCCGATTACGTTGAGATAAGCATACCTGAGACTGTGGCCCCCGCCGGCCCCTCACTCTAAATCTCTCTCCCTGGGTCCCCGAACAAGTTCGGCGGGAGAGACTTCGACTGTTTGTTAGCGGCTCCGGCTTTCTGATAGGGCGCCGCAAGCGCCCATCATACATTCCCAAGTTCCCCATGCGGTGCGGCCAAGTAGTAGGGAGCAAGGACGCGCAAGAAACACGAAAAGCGCTCCAACTCAAGAGCGAGCCGCAGGGGGTGAGGGTATGGAACAGGGAGCGGGACGATTTAGGGCGTGAGGGCGCGCCGAAGGAGAGAAAGTGTGAGGACGAATCCAATGGTGATCACCACGCGACGGACATTGCGCTGGCCGATCTTCCTGGCGATGCCGGCCGCGGCATATCCTCCGAAGATGGATCCGACCGCCATGAGCGCGGCAATACGCCAATCGACGAGATGCTTCCAGACAAAGATGAGGGACGCGACGCCATTGATGAAGAGCGTGAAAATATTCTTGATGCCGTTCATCTGATGGATGTTGCTGAACCCCAGGAACCCCAGGGCGGCAAGGATCAGAATGCCGATGCCCGCGCCGAAGTAGCCGCCATAGATCGCGACCAGAAACAGCAGTATCCAGACCCATAAACCTTTCGTTTTTGGGACAGGTTCCCCCGTCGCTTTCCCTGCAGCGTCCGTTGTGGATCTCTCCATGCGGGCACGCTGCCATCGGGAAAGAGGTTCCTGCACCATGAAAAGACTGGTTGCCAGCAAAACCAGGAAGGGAACGATCTTATCGAATACTCTTGAGGGGGTGTAAAGAAGCAGCACCGCGCCGAGAATTCCTCCGACGAAGCCCAGCACGACCATGGGAAGAATAGCGCTCCGGGATTCACCGATCTCTTTGCGGTACCCGAAGAGACTGCTCATCTGACCAGGCCAGAGCGCCACGGTGCTGGTGGCGTTCGCGATGCGGGATGTCTGGTGCGCCGCAAGCAACGCCGGGAACGTAAGCAGTGTTCCACCGCCGGCCACCGAGTTCACCATCCCCGCCAGTGCGGACGCCACAACCAGAATGACCCGTTGCTCCCAATGCATGAATGCTATTTTTCCTGAACCATAGGTGAGGCTTTCGGACAGGCGCGGATCCGGTTCTCGGTTTGCACGCCCGACACTATCTTTACTTCTTACGAACAAGCGAATGGGGTTGACGTCACGTAATACGATGAAGTCTGCCGGCGCAAGAAAAGAAACGCATCCGCTTTCGTAAATTGTGGTATAACCCTGCTTAAGGAAGAGACCGCGAAAGTAAGAGGCAACTTGACTTATGGTAATTCGGGAGCATTTTTCGGGTGAGTTGCATGCCTTGCGGGAGAGACTGCTGGAAATGGCAAGCGCCTCGGACAGTATGGTGGGCCTGGCGATCCAGGCTTTAAGCGAGCGCAATCCATCCATTGCCGAGCAGGTCATTGCCGCAGACGATGTGGTCGATCGACTCGATATCGAGATCGAGGCGGAGTGCTTGCGTTTGATCGCGCAGCAGCAACCTGTGGCCCGCGACCTGCGCTTTATCGGCACGGCGATGAAGGTTATTACGGATCTCGAACGGATCGGCGACCATGCGGTGGATATCGCGAAAGTGGCGCGGAAACTTGCCTTGGAGACGTGGACGGATCCCCTTGTCGATCTGCCGCGCATGGCGAGCGTCGTCCGGCGCATGCTGGGCGATGTCATGATCGCGCTGGTCAATCACGACCTGGCCAAAGCCGAATCCGTGGTGCGTCAGGATGACGAGGTCGACCTGCTCTTCCACCAGATAGGGGAGGATCTCTATGCGACGATGTCACGCAATGGCACAAACGTGGTCCGAGCCTCGTATCTATTGTTCGCGGCGCATTACCTCGAGCGCATCGCGGATCATATTGTGAACATCGCGGAGAGGATCCACTTCGTTGAGCGAGGTGAATTGCATCATCTCGCCCCCAGTCATGGGAACGCCTCGTAGCGCTTGCCCTGTCAGTCCCCGGTGCGCTCGAGAAACAAGGAGTCGGTGGGCAAGGGAAAGGTAATCAGCACCTGACCTCCGGACTGGCCGATGCGGTTTTCGAACCGCACATCTCCCGCAAGGTCATATCGCGCCAGGTTCTCGATCAATTCGATGCCGGTGCTGGTCGCTTTGCGGGGATCGAAGCCGGAGGGAAAGCCCGGCCCGCTGTCCAGCACCGCAAGCCTGCCTCGCTTATCCCATATCGTCAGGAAAAGCTCGACATCCCCCGCACCATGTTTCAAGGCGTTGCTGATCACTTCGTTGGTAATGAGCGCCAGCGAGGCGCCCTGCCGCGCGGGGATGCGAACGTCTTCCAACTGAAATCGAAGCCGGCGGGGAGAAACTTCCTGTTGTAAATAGGGAAGCAGCTTTTCGAGCAGCGTGCGTGCGGACACAAACGCATAATCGCCGTCCTCCTTTGCTTGCTTGGTCAGGAGATCGTGCATGGTCGCAAGCGTCCGTACGTGCGCGCTCAGCCGCTTGAACTCCCCGACCGGTAAAGATTCCGGATTCTCCATGGTCGCCATGTCGATCATGGCGGATACCTGTTGCAGGTTATTCTTGACCCGGTGATGCGTTTCGGTCATGGCCCGGCGCAGCCGATCGTTCAGTCCCTCGATCATTGTCAGGTACTGTTGCCGCTCCGTAAGGTTGCTTACAATCTGAACGTAACCTTCGAGAGCGCCGTCCCGTGCGCGGAGCGCGGTCAGGATCACACTGGCCCAAAATCGGGAATCATCCCGCCGTATCTGCCAGCGCTCGCTTTCCGTCCTTCCTGTCTCCCTCGCCTGAGCCTGTGCTGCCTCCGTCTCCCCTGTCTGGATATCCTCTTCCGTCAACAAGAAAGCGACGTGCTTTCCCACCACCTCGGCTTCTTCATGTCCAAACAGGTTCTGAGCGCCGATGCTCCATTCGGTGATTCGGCCCTCATTATCCAGGGTCATGATGGCGTAGTCTACGATATTCCTCATTAAAAGACGAAAGTGCAGCGCGTCACGTCGTATCTGCTCCTCATCTTCATTTTGCACATTCATTGGTACTTCTATTTTCCTATTCAATTATCTGTTTCAATGCGTTACTACGCGATTCGCAGACCGCCCGCTCACCGCACAAGGCGGCGGGCGGGCGGTCATACCGATCATTTCCCTTCGGAAGCGGATCGACGGGCACGGAACCCATTCATTTGTAGAACGGACGTACTATACCAGTGCTTTGGTTCCCCGTTTCCGAGGGGCTCGGGGGAGGGTATCGCGGAGTTTCACATCCTCCCTGCCACAATGTCCCCGGTGTTCGGGTCGCTGAGCGTCTTCGGCCGAACCCCGTGATCGTCGATGAGATTGATTCCGATGCTGTAAAGTAAAAAACTCCCGCCGTTCGCACTTACAGAATAGTGCAGCGGCTCACCGCCTAACGGATCGACAGGAATGGTGGGGATATAGGGCCTTCTCTGGGCGTCGCTTTCGCTGGTGAGTTTCGCAAGGGTCGCGGGGAAACGGGCCGTAGCCGCCCGATAACGATATAGTCCTGTTTCGACCCGCAGCAGCGCCAGCACCGCTTCCTTGGCCGCGAAGCGCGCGCGACTTTGGGCGTACATCGGCATAAGATACGGGGCAATCATATTGTTCGGGACGGGAGCATGGAATGGACCGGTGTAAGTCTGTTGCGCCTCTTGTGCAATGGCTTGCATGTACCTCAGGTTTTCACGCAGCATCACGTCTTTGTTGGTCATTGCATAGCGTGCGCTCTGCAGGAGTTCCCAGACACGCGCGTCTCCTCCACCGCCCACATCCTGATGGCCGATAAAGGCTTGAAAGGCGCCAGGTCTTTTACCTTCCGGACTGTTCAGGAATTCCAGGTATTGGGCGGCGCTTGCGTTCCCCTCTTCCGCGAGGATGTCCGCAAAAGGAACCTGCTTCGACGCGATCCGGTCTAACCGCTTCGCGACATACGCAAGGTCGGAGGGCGAGAGCTTCGGGATAAGGAGATCTAGCGGCCTGA
>JBBRKX010000322.1:0-6193 GCA_038231675.1 Chthonomonadales bacterium
GAACTCACCGGACTGGATATCGAGAGAGATGTCTCGTACGACTTCGGTGGCCCCGAACGAGCGCGAGACGCCTTCCAGCCGAAGCATCTTATTATCGGTCATAGCCCCACCGTACGCTTGGAATGCGCATTAACTGTACGAGCAGCCGATCGAGAATGACGCCGATGACGCCGATGACGACCATGCCCACCACCACAAGGTCCGGGCGCAGCGCGTTACGCGCATCCCAGATGAGGAAGCCCAGGCCATCCCGCCCGGCAATCATCTCCGCCGCCACGACAACCACCCACGATAGACCGGCCGTCACGCGCAGGGTGGTAATCGTTTCCGGGAGGATGGCGGGAAGCGTCACCTGCGTCAACATCTCCATGCCCCCAAACGCATAGTCCTGTCCCACCCGGAAATAGACATTCGGAATTCCGGCGACCGCAGCGCAGGTGGCCAGCGCCATGGGAAAGAAGGCGGTCATAAAGATCAGGAAAACAGCGGGCACGTCGCCAATTCCGAACCATAAAATGGCGAATGGGATCCAGGCCAGCGGTGACAGGCTGCGGAAGAAATTGACCGCCGGGAGAAGGGCCAGTCGCGCATGGGTGCGCAGACCGAGCCACAGGCCGAGGGGGATTCCAAGCAGCACCGCCAGACCGAATCCGATGGTGACGCGAAAAAGCGACGCGATGATGTCATCGAATAGCCGCCCACCCCGGAACTCCTCTCCGAACCCCTGCGCGACGCTCAAGGGAGAAGGGAACGCCGACTCCGGAAATACCTGGAAACGGGACAAGGCTCCCCAGCCGAAAACTGCGGCAACCAGCACCAGAAGCGGAAGCAGGACGACCTTTGATTTTGCCGTCTCGCCCGCTTGCGCGTTAACCTTACCGCCCGACATCGCATTGCACCCCTGAAGTAGAAATAGTGGACCCGGGATCAAGCAAATGCAACCTTAAGCAGGTTTTCTCGGGACGTATAGCCTATTCTACTCCCAGGCGTCAAACACCTCCCACCATTTAGTCGGGCCGGGCCGATACGGCGATGAAACCGTGTGGTGGACCACCGGCCGACCTGCTCGCAACGCGCCGATCCGCGACTAACCATTATTTTCAACGAAGAATCATTATGCCAAAACTAACTTCTTTCCAGTTCCGAGCCATCAGTTTGATCGTTCCGATTGCCGCCATCGTTTGCGCCGGATGCGCGGGCTGCCGTGGAGGCGGCCCCCCGCCGGACGGAACGGTTCTTTCTCCTACCTCCGCTGAGTATCAAACCGCGATCACCACGTTTTACGTAGGACTTGCCGCGCTCGAGAGCGGGGACAACACACGCGCTCAGGGAAAATTCGCCACGTTCACGGCTATGCTTCCTGACGAAGCGGCGGGCTGGGCGAACTTCGGACTGTACAACCTGCGCAACGGTCAGGACGACGTTGCCGCAACGCAGTTGGAAAAGGCGCGGGCGCTTGTGCCGGAAGCGCAAAGTGGCCCGATCCTTTCCCTCCTTGGCCTGACCGAAAGCAGGCGTGGAAAGCCGGCGGAGGCGATCGGATACTACCGTAAAGTGATAACGTTGGAGCCGGAAAATCTTAAGGCAAGATATGCTCTTGCGATGGAGATCGAGCGACAGGGAAGCAACAACAGTGATTCTGAAGCGCTGAAGGTGTACCGAAACATCCTTGTGGAACATCCAACCAATCTCGCGGCGGGAATCCAGGTCGTGCGTCTTGCCGCCAAGTTGGGCGACGTGAAAACCCTGAAGGATGCGGTCGCTCACGTGAAAGCGATGTCGGCGGGCTGGAATCCACAATCTAGAACGTATATCGATCAGGTCGAAGCCGGAACCTCCCACCCGCACTCCATAACCACAGCCATACTTTTCCTGAATAACGTTCTAAAAGCCGAGCCGGCCTTCCGAGAGAGCCTGGCCGCCTTGCAGGATCCGCCGGACAATGTTGGACAACCCATCGAGCGGCTATATAAGCTGCAAACTCCGCCGTCTACACCGGCCCCCGCAGATACCGCGCTGACATTTCACGCTGAGCCGGCTTCCGCCACCCTCGGAATGCCTCAAGTCGGCTGGACAGGATGCATTTCACCGGATGAAGAGTCCGTACCGGTTGTTCTTGCGTCGGATGGCAGGAGCGTTCACCTGGATAACGGCTCCTCCATGCCGTTTCCCGGCTCCTCCACAGCCGCAATGACGTCGAATAGCATCGCACTCGTCGATTGGAACAACGATTTTAAGGTAGATATCGCGCTTGCAGGCTCAGGAGGGATCAAGCTCTTTCAGCAGTCCGCCAAAGCCGTGTTCACGGACATTACTCCCCGGTCCAAACTGCCTGCGTCTATTACCGGAGCCTCGACGTGGGGGATATGGCCCGCCGATATCGATTCCGATGGCGACCTGGATCTCGTCGTCGCGCCAACTCAGGGACCGGTTCGCGTGCTCCAGAACAACAATGACGGGACCTTTCGTGTGCTGACGCCGTTTCCTGGTGTTTCCGATGTGCGCGGCTTTGCCTGGGGAGACTGGAATGCCGATGGCGCGGATGACGCCGCTTTTCTGGACGCTCACGGTACGCTGCATGTGTTCAGCAACGAACGGTCCGGACTGTTCAAGCCATGGCCCGTCCCGAACTCCGTAGGAAAAGTAGCCGCGATTACGGTGGCGGAGGTGAACGGCGACGGACGCATGGACCTTGTCGTTCTTAAGGCCGACGGTGCGATCCTCCGGCTTTCCAGCAAACTCACCGGTAAGGTGGAAGCAGCGGACTGGGACGTGGCCGAGATCGCGCAATGGAAAGGCGCCGCTTCGGGCTTACAAGCTGGAGCGGCCCGTCTCTTTGCCGCTGATCTGGACAATAATGGGAGCATCGATCTCGTTGCCTCTACTCCGACGGGCAGCCAGGTCTGGCTGAGCGATCCTAAGGGAGTGTTCGCGTCGTTGGCCGCACCGCTCGACCTGCGCGTTTTCGCCGTGGAGGATATGACCGGGGATGGACGCCTGGATCTATTGGGAATTTCGAAAACTGGAGCGCCGACCCTTGCCGTCAATAAGGGCGCAAAGAATTATCATTTCGTGACTATCCACCCGCGGGCGGCCACGCACGTGACCGGCGACCAACGAATCAACTCCTTCGCGGTCGGCGGCGAGATCCGCGTGCGGTCCGGGCTGTTGGTGCAAACACAGCCTATCTCAGGGCCTTCCGTCCACTTTGGCCTTGGCGAGAACACGACGGTCGATCTGGCGCGCTTTGTCTGGCCAAATGGCGCGCCACAGGCGGAATTCGATCTGCAGACCAATCAGATTGTGAGGACGGACCAGCGTCTTAAGGGATCGTGTCCCTGGGTTTTTACCTATGACGGACATGCCATGCAATTTGCAGGCGACTTTCTCTGGCGTTCGCCGCTTGGATTGCGCATCAACGCGCAGAACACGGCAGGCGTCGCCATGACCGAGGAATGGCTGAAGATCCCAGGAGAGCGGCTTGTCGCCAGAAACGGCGTTTATGACATCCGCATCACGGCGGAACTCTGGGAAACGCACTTCTTCGACCATGTCTCTTTGATGGCGGTCGATCATCCGGCTGACAGCGCTGCCTTCGTCGATGACCGTTTCGCCATTCCTCCGCCTCCACTCAAAGTCTATTCGATGACGCAGCCTCGTCCCGTTGCCCATGCCGTGGACGACAGGGGCACCGACGTCACCGATATTGTGCGCGCTCACGATGGCAAATACCTGGATACCTTCGGGCGCGGCGCGTACCAGGGCGTGACGCGCGACCATTACGTGGAGTGCGAACTCGGATCGGAAGCGCCGAAGTCTGGTCCGCTGTATTTGATCGCGACCGGCTGGATCCATCCTACGGACAGTTCGATCAACGTGGCCATCAGTCAGGGACATCACGATGCACCGCATGGGTTGAGCCTGGAAGTGGCGGACGGCAAGGGCGCATGGACGGTGGCGAAGCCGAATCTCGGGTTTCCGGCAGGCAAGATCAAGTCGATCCTGATACGCCTGGACGATGCGTTCCGGCCGGGCGCACCACGTCGCTTCCGCCTGCGCACGAACATGGAAATCTACTGGGACACGTTGGAAACCGCATCGGAATTACCGGCTTCCAACCTGAGAACGCAACGAATCTCCCCAAGTTCCGCGGACCTGCGATATCGCGGCTATTCGGTCGCCAACCAGGCGGGCGCCTCTTCGCCGGAACTGCCGGAATATGATCATATCGCCGCGACAGGCCAGCGTTGGCGCGATTTGATAGGCTATTGCACCCGCTACGGGGACGTGCGGGAGCTGCTGGGCAAGGTGGATGACCGTTATGTTATAATGAACGCGGGCGATGAGATGCGGTTTCAATTCCCGGCTCTGCCCGCTGCGCCGCAGGGTTGGAAACGCGATTTCGTGTTGATCGGGGATGGCTGGGAAAAGGATGGCGATCTGAATACGATGTTCTCGAAGACGGTGTTGCCGCTGCCTTCCCACGACAATCCCGCCTATAATCGACCACCGACGCGCTTGGAGGATGACCCGGTTTACCGCCTTCATGCTCACGACTGGCAGGTCTACCATACGAGGTATGTTACGCCGGACGGTTTTCAAAACGCCTTGCGTTCCCGGCTTACCCGCGCTGACGCGGGACGATCGTCGGCGGGCCGATAAATGCCCTTCCACTGGACGAACTTTTTCTTCTGGACAACGAAGTAATGCAGAAACGTGCGGCACGGTTTTTCCTAATCCTTTTCTTTCTGGTGCTTCTCGCAACCCCGACTATTCGAAGGGCCTGGAAGGCACACAACCAGAAGGGCCAGGACGCGCTTGCGTCGGACGTGAACGCGGTGATCGCGCAGCATGGATTCCATTTGGAGGAAAACGCGCAGGCCGCAGGCCTTGTCTTCACCCATCAGGCGCTTACGCTGGACCCAAAGCTTCTGCCGATCATGCCGCTGGTCGCTTCCATGGGAGCCTCCGTTTCCATTGTGGATTTCGACCGGGACGGCCACGACGATATCTACGTCACCAACAGCGCGATGGGCAGCAAAAACTGCCTTTTTCGTAACCTCGGCAACGGCAAGTTCAAGGATGTCGCGGCCGAAATGGGTGTCGCGGATCTCAATCAAGCCGAGACAGGCTCCTGCATGGGAGCCGTCTGGGGCGATTACGACAACGATGGATACGAGGATCTCCTGATCTATCGCTGGGGGCGCCCGGAACTCTTCCACAACGACCACGGACATGGCTTTACGCGGGTGACGGACACGGCGGGGCTTCCACCGTGGGTAAACGCAAACAGCGCCATCTGGCTTGATTACGACGGTGACGGCAAGCTGGATCTGCTGATCGCGGGTTACTATCCGGAGAATTTGAACCTTTGCAAACTCGCCAATACGAAGATGATGCCGGAAAGCTTTGAGTACGCCAAGAACGGCGGAAGGAAATATCTCTTCCGCAACCTTGGGAATGGGAAGTTTGAGGACGTTACGGCGCAGGTCGGCCTCGACAGTAATCGGTGGGCGCTCGCAGTCGCGGCCGCCGATTTGCGTGGAACAGGCCATCCGGACATTTTCATTGCAAATGATTATGGCGTTTCGGAATACTTCGCGAACGAGGGCGGCAAGAAGTTCCGTGAAATAGGCAAAGAGGTCGGGGTGGGCGCGGCGCCCAAAAGCGGTATGAGCGCTTCCTTCGGCGACATCTTTAACAGTGGCGCGCTTTCGATTTATGTATCGAACCTTTCGCAACCGGGCGTTCTGGTGCAGGGCAACAATTTGTGGACTCCACAGCCAGGAACTTCCGGGCAAGCTATGGAATACTCGAATGTTGCATCGGAGATGGGCGTCGAGATGGGTGGCTGGAGTTTCGGAGCACAATTCGGCGACCTGAACAATGACGGAAACTTAGATATTTATCTCGCGAACGGATATGTCTCCGGGGACCGTAAAAGAGATTACTGGTACGATTATTCGAAAATTTCCGGCGGGCACAGTGATATTATTGGAGATGCGAAGAACTGGCCGCCGATGAATGGGCGTACTCTTTCCGGGTATCAGCAGAAGTGCGTATGGCTCAACGATGGAGCGGGCAAGTTCACGGAGGTCGCTCAGATCGTGGGCGTGAAGGATACACACGATGGCCGCGCCGTGGCGCTTGCCGATCTGGATAACAACGGCGCGCTGGACGTCGTCGTCGCCAA
>JBBRKX010000323.1:0-6176 GCA_038231675.1 Chthonomonadales bacterium
CGACTTTGCTGGCGGCCGCCGGCATGCCCACGCTGGCCTCCGCCCAGGAAACCGGTGGAAATTCTACTGCCACGGGCGTAACAAACGCGGCAAATAAAAATGTGACTTTGAATGTCGAAGGCGCAAATCTTTACGCGGCGCTGTCGCTGTTGTTTTCTCAGATCCACGCCAACTTCACGCTGGATCCCTCGCTCAAGCAAAATCAGGTAACGGCTCACCTTCAAAACGTGCCTTTTCGCATCGCGATCGACACGCTTTTGAAATCCTCCGGCCTGCCTATCACCTACACCTCCGAAAACGGGATCTACAGCATCGTGCCCAAAATTGAGGAAAGGCCCGAAATGGATATGCCGCCACCGCCGGATCGGCCGGAATTTCCCACGAAAGCGAAAACGAAATTCATTCGCATCACAGGTTTTAACACCAATGCCGCCTCGTTAGTGAGTTACTTCAAAACGAAAGGGGAAGTGCTCAAGAGTCAGTTTGAGCAGAAGTCCACCTATGGAAACGGAGGTCTCGGAAACGGAAACGGCAATTCCAATAGCGGATTTGGCGGCAACGGATTCGGCAATTCCAACAGCAGCTTCGGTAATTCCAACAATAGGTTCGGAAATTCTAACAATGGCTCCGGAAACGGATTTGGAAACTCCGGCAGCACCTATGGAAGCAGTGGTTTCGGCAATACCTCGAACCGCTCGAACAGCAGCTTAGGCTATTGATGACTTCGCCGCCCCCGTGGTAGGCGGACGGCGACGACGATGAATCCGGCCGCGACAGACGGGAGCGATCCCGCGCCTGCCGGCCGGCGTTCCCTTCAGGTTCCCGGAAGGTTTCGGGTTCCTGTCGTATCCTTCGGGCATGATTGGTAAAGGGAATAGATATGAACATTGGACTACGCCCTGGCTATGGGACGATAACCGAGCGATATATGGTGATAACCGCGCTGCTACTCGCGTTGGCCAGCCTGCCATGCCGCACTGCATTTGCTTTCGCGTCCCAAGACACCGGCCCGATCACGGCGACAAATGCCGATTTGCTCTCCGGTACGAACGCAAATCCTATCGACGCGACCCTGCGTGCTGCTATCCGTGCGCTGCCCGCCGACAGTGTCTACCCGAACAACGACTATGCCTGCCTGCTTAACCTCGCCGCTGTTACTTTGCAGGCGGACGGGACCGTGATCGCGCAATGTCGAAAAGCTTTCAAGCTGTTCAACGAACGGGCGCGGCCCCTGGCCGAGATCAGATTGCAATACAATGCCACGTACCAGACCATGCGCGTATTCAACGTACGCACCATCAAACGGGATGGCGCCGTTGTGAATGTGCCGCAAAGCGATCTCCATGAATCCGCGCAGGCAGGAGACAGTCCGGTGTATCAGGACGCCAGAGCGGTATCTTTCACGATGCCGGGCATCGAACCCGACTGTATCATCGATTACAGCTGGAAAGAGGTCATCCGGCCGCTAATGGATCCTGGCCAGTTTCACACGGAGTGGGCGTTTGCCGGCCTGGAGCCCACCGTCGTCAGCCAGTTTATGTTCCGTATGCCTGCGGACAAAACGATGCATTTCAAAGTCTATAATGACGATAACATTTCCACCACGACCGTTACATCGGGGGACGGCAAGACAAAAACAGTTGTATGGGACCGCGCCAACAGTGCTCCCCTCCCCACGGAACCCTCCATGCCGAATCGTAAAGAGGTCCAGGCATGGCTGGAAGTGTCTTCTTTAGACTCCTGGCAGGACGTTGCACATTGGTTCACCACCCTTCAGCAGTCACAAACGCATTCCACCGAGGCGATGAAGGCGACCGTGGCCGATCTCATCACGGGAAAAACCGGCGAGGAAGCGAAAGCGCTTGCCATTTATAACTGGGTGTTAAGCCACGTACGCTACGTCGGTCTGGAGTTCGGGCTTGCCGCCTATCAGCCGCATGCCGCTTCGGAGGTATACGACAAGTTGTATGGCGACTGTAAGGACAAGGCGACTCTTTTGATCACCCTGCTGGCGGAGGCTGGTATTCAGGCGTTTCCGGTCCTGCTCCATCCGGAAGAGCGGCGATTGGTCTCGCCCGGCCTCGCAAACCCGGACGCCTTCAACCACTGTATCGTACTCGCCAATATCGATGAAAAAGAGGTATGGCTGGACGCCACTGCGGAAACGTGCCCGTTCGGCGACATCCCCGAAGCGGACCGAGGCGTGCAGGCATTCGTGATCCGTAACGGAACGGGAAGCTTTCAGGTCATCCCGGAGTACAAGCCCGAAGAAAATAGCGCGGATAGGACCTTACGGATCGCTCTTGCTTCGACTGGTAACGCGGAGGTGCAAAGCAATACGATCTGGCGCGGAGCCATGGCGTTTACTCGGCGGGCCAAGGTCCATAGCCTCTCTACAGAGCAACGGGCGGATTTTATGAAGGGCATAGCAAGCGCATTTTCCACGGGCGCAAATTTAAAAGGTTTTTCGTTTCCGAATGATTCGGAGTTCGGGGCCCCCATGACCATGAAGATGACGAGTTCGGCTCCCAACTGGGCCCGGAGTCTCGGCAATCTTCTGCTGGTTCCTGCTCATGCCAGCTACAATGGCTTCCGGGAGACCAACCCCTTCGTGAATGAGAAAAGAAATTGGCCTATTGTTCACCAGGATACCTCTCTGATTCGTTGCGTAACGATGGTCAACTTACCCGCAGGGTACGCCATCGAGGAGATCCCCCTGGATGTGCATCTCACCGGCAGCCTCAGCGAGTTTCGGCGCGCCATCGTACGCTCTTCGGATGGTTCCAGCATTACCATCACGGAAACATTCTCCGAACGTGCGGGCATAATACCTGCGGACCACTATACCCAGGAAAAGGAGATCATGGAGGCGGTGGTAAAGGCGTCCGACGATTTGATCGTGTTGAGAAAACACCCGTAACCACCGTCATTACCCGTTGTGCCAGACAACGCACCGTAACTTTGCGCTATGTTATAGGGGATGGCCGTGTCGTTGCCCGGCCGCCATGCAATAGACCGCTTCATAGCGACTTACCACGGACGAAAGCGAAAATCGATCTCCGGCGCGCTGGCGAGCCGCCATGCCCAGTCGCTGACGCTCGCCTTCACTGCAATCCAGAATACTGCTCACGGCGCTTGCCATCATGTCGGGATTGCCAGGCGCGACCACTCTGCCGGTTTCCCCAATAATACGAGCCGACTCGCCCACATCCGTCACCACACAGGGAATTCCACAAGCCATCGCTTCGCCTATCACGTTGGAAAACCCCTCCGTGATCGATGCGGAGCACACCACATCCAGCGAAGCCATCACCCGAGGCACATCACTGCGCGGACCCAGCAGATGACAACATGCGCCCAGTTGCGCTTGCTCGATCCAACCCCTCAGAAGCGCGTTTTCAGGCGTCACATCCCGACCCGACAGCAGGAAGTGAATGTCCGCATGACGCGACTTCAGGATGCGCGCGGCGCGAAGGAAAGATTCATGCTCTTTAAGCGGATGAAAGCGACCGATCATGCCGATCAAAGGCGTCTTCGCTCCGATGCCCAACTCGGCGCGGATCTGCGCCCTGGCCAGAGGGTCGGGCTGGAAGACTTTCAAATCGAATCCGTTAGGGATCGTCACCATCTTGGCCGCGCTGTACCCCTCCGCGATGTGCGCCGCTTTTGCCGTGTCGGAGCAGCAAATAATCTGTTTCGGAAGCGACCTTGACAGTCGCGCGCATGCACGCATGATCCAGATCGTTTGAAGCTTGTCGATGCCGGGGTGCAGTTGTGTACGACGGATATTCCAGATAACGGGGATGTTGCCGGCAACGCGCGCGGCGAGAGCGCCCATAAAGTCGGCATGATACATCCACGTCTGCACCACATCGGGCTGGATCTTGCGCAGGAGAGCGGCAAGGCGTAAAAGCGATGCAGCGTCTCGAAGATTGGAGTGCATACCGAGGTCAAGCACGGGAATTCCTAAGGCCGTTATTTTCTGGCCGATGATTCCGTTTCCGGTAAGGGAAATGACGGAGCATTGAAAGCGGTCGCTGTTCATACCGGATAGGAGTTTGAAGAGCATCGTTTCCGCGCCCCCGACCTGTACGTCGGTAATGATGTGGACAACGCGGAGCGGAGATTTCGAGGCATGTTGTACTGCTGGTGCGAAATCGTTCATGTTTATTGCCGAGCATGCTTGTAGATGTTGGAAAGCAGTGTGTTCAGGGTATTGATGTCTTCCTGAGTCCGGCGTTTCGGGTTTGCCCGAAACACGTAAAAGTAACATGCTGCCCCGGCAGCATGAACATGGATCGAGCCGCCTGGCTTGATCCATGTTCATACCGGATGTCACATTTCACAATATCTATCGCTGGATTCCTAATAGTTTAGACGTGTTAAGTATTGAATGGCAACACGCCTTGAGATAGGAATTGCGTTCCGTGTGTCACTTTGGGAACCAAAGTGCTTATCGGAGGCCCATATACCGGTATGCGCGTGCCTACTTACTGACTTCAATGCGCGTCGCGGTGAGCGTTTGCGTCGCCGCGTCGAGCGTACCGGCAACCCGCATAAGCGCGCCTACGATAAGATCGGCGAATGCAATCTTGCCACTCTGGGAGCAGAATGCCGTCTTCGCGTTCGTGACGATGGTGATGGTCTTTCCGGTCGGAGTAAAGTTGGCTTTTGTAACGGTGAGAACAAGCGTGTTATTGGTCGCGTTCAGGCTGAGGATGGTTCCCTGCGCCATCTGCAACTGCCCGGAAGGAGGCCGGTGTGCGAAAGGGCGGTCTTTTCCGTGCAGGAAAGGCCCGCTCCTTTTGCGAATATCGCTTCGTCAAGCGCATCGTTTGCCCATAAATAACAGACAAAAGAGATTCTGCCCATGTATCCCCTCGAGACCCTGACCTGATGGCATGGATCATCCTGCTTGTTTTCCTCGCCTGTGCGGGGCTGATGTACACAAAGAAGCTCCCCGCGCTGCTCGCGCTTCCTATTATGGCGGTCATCATCGCGCTGCTGCCGGCCTATCATCGGCCGCTGGAGGCGCTGGAACTCGTGTTCGGGACGGGTGCGCCGCGTCTGGCGGCCGCCATGACCAGCGCGATGTTCGGAGCCGTACTCGCCCACGTCGTCTACACCTGCCGCATAGCAGAGACGATCGTCAAGAAGGCGTCCGAGCTTGCGGGCGACCGCGCGATCCCCGTGGCCCTCTTGATGATGGGCGCGACCGCCGTGGCCTTTCTCGCCCTCGGTGGGCTGGGCTCCGTCATCATGGTCGGGACTCTCGTGCTCCCGGTGATGATCGGCGTGGGAATACGCCCGATCGTGGCGACTTCGGTGTTTCTCTTCGGCATCAGCATCGGCGGGCTATGGAACGTCGCGGGCTGGAAATTCTATCAGGATGTCCTCAATGTGCCGATCCCACAGGTCGCCGCTTATTCCACGATCTGCGGAGTCACACTGTTAGTCGCCGGGGTCGCTTACATTCTCGTCAATGCGCGGACCCGGCGGTTCGCATGGGGCGTTTCCGCTCCCGACGCCGGAACCGGCTTTGTCTCCGGCTTTGCGCTGCTCACGCCTCTCCTTCCGGTCGCCGTGATTTTGGGATTTAAGTACGCGAACGTCCTTACGTTGGGTCATGTCGCCGGCCGAACTTTCGAGATCAACGCGGCGCTTATACTCGGCAGCATCTATGGAATCCTCACCACGCGGCCCAAAGAGTTTGTGAACTTGCTGACAGGCGCAATCACCGAGGGCGTAAAAGCCGTGGCGCCCGTACTCGGCCTGATGGTCGGGATCGGAATGGTGGTGACCGCCCTTACTTCCGCCCCGGTCACGGCCGTCATGAAGCCGGCGCTGGAAGCCATCGTTCCCCACTCCGCGCTCGGATACGTGCTTTTCTTCGGGCTGCTCAGCCCCCTTGCGCTCTACCGTGGCCCCCTGAACCTGTATGGGCTGGGAGCGGGAGTGGGTGCGGTGCTGACCACGCTTTTTGCGCCTCAACTCGTGATGGGTGCGCTCATGTGCACAGGACTGGTGCAGGGAGTATGCGATCCGACCAATACGATGAACGTCTGGGCCGGAAGCTTCACCAACACCGATGTCAACGACATATTGAAATCCACGCTGCCCTATGTCGTCGCCGCAACCCTGATTGCGCTCGCGGTCATTGCGGTAGGGCATTGGCA
>JBBRKX010000324.1:0-6175 GCA_038231675.1 Chthonomonadales bacterium
CGGTGGAAAAGCGTTATATGCGGCTTAAGTTTGCTGTTCCCGACGGTAAAACGGTGGTGAAAGCGCGATTGAAGGTGTCCGCGGACGACGCGTGTACGGCGTACGTCAACGGCCATGAACTCGGGTTCTGTCCGGACCGACTGGCGGGGCGCGTATTCACCGGTCTGGAGCGCCTGATAAAACCTGGCCAGAATGCAGTCGCCGTGATGGCCCAGAACATGGCCGCGCCCGTGGTGAAAAACCCGGCGGGACTGATCGCGAAGCTGGAACTGCAGTTCGCGGACGGCTCCAGCAAAACTCTGGTTTCCGATGCGGCGTGGCGTGCGTCGCGAAGTGAAGCAGCAGGCTGGCAAACGGCGGCTTTCGACGATACGGCGTGGACGCAGGCAATGGCGGTGGCTCCGTATGGGCAGGGGCCGTGGGGAACGGTAAGTAACTCGGAACAGGGATTGTCTCCCTTTTGCGCGGGCATACCAGGATCGACCCGAGTGATCTATCTGCCGCGCGGGGGCGCAGTCACGCTGCAGCATCTCGAACCAGGGAAAGCGTATGCTGCGGAATGGTTCGATCCCATCACCGGGCAACGCACCAAGTCCAGCATGGCACGCGGCAATGCCGACGGCACATGGGTTTCCCCCGCCCCGCCCAAACCAGATCAGGACTGGGTGCTCGTCCTGACCGCCCACTGAATAAGGGTTACGGCAGCGTGATGGCCTTGAGGACAGGATTTCTCAAGGCCACCATCGCCCAACATCCGCCAGGGCAGATACAATTTCCACGGGAGCAGGAGCAAACTGACTGACGATCAGGACAATATCCGCCAGACGTCCCAGTAAATGGTCGCGAGGAACGGCCGCCATATCCGTCATAAGCCGTCGCCAGACAGAATAAAAGAGCGGCCATGACTGCTTTTCGAGATGAAGCGCTATTCCTGCCAACGCACTGGCCAATTGGTCGCCATATGTAATGCCTGCTGCAATAGAAAGCGCTTGCTCAGGATTTCCTGACTGCGCCGCCTGTGTCGCTATCCCCACCAGTGCTACGCCTCGAGCCAATTCATCTGTGATGCCCATCGCGATAGCAAGCGCTTCTGGAGGCATTGACGCCGGCAAATAAGGCGCCGATTCAGCCAGCGCTTCAGCCAGAGGATATTCATCTTTAATAGACTTAGCCATGGTGAGCGCTTGTTTTGTATCTCCGGATTTCGCCAGGTGGAGCACGATATCGGCTAACGCTGAAGACCGCGCGTATGAGGCCTCAATGGAGTTCGCGATTATGGCCGCTTGCTGGAGTATTCGCGCCTTCAACGGCTCCGGCAAATGCGGAAGCATTCCTGCCAGCGCCGAAGCACGGTATTCTGAATCCGCAAGAGAGTTCGCAATACTGAGCGCTTGTTCGATATTTCCTGACTTCGCCAGTTGGGGCGCTATTCTGGAGAGTGCTTCGGCTCGGTGTTCTTCTTCTATAAGCAAGTTCGCCATTGCGATCGCATGCGGAAGGCACTCTGTCGGCAAATAGGGCGCGATTTGTTCCAGCACGGTGGCGCGGTAATCCGCCCTTTCAATGGACCCTACGATGTTGAGCGCTTGTGTGGCATCTCCGGACTTCGCCAGCCGGAGTGCGAGTGCCGACAATAAAATAGCCTTTTCGTTGTCATCTTGCATCGAGCCCGCAACGGTGATTACCCGAGGAAGTAATTCCAGCGGCAAATGGGCCGTTATTCCCGCCATCGCTATGGCGCGGGAATTTTGATTTCCAGTTTCCATTGCAATTGTGAAAGCTTGATCGAATGCCTGATGCTTCCACGGGTCCGGCAGATGAGATGCTATATTTGCCAGAGCGGTAGCCAGGCTGTTCTCATCTTCGATGGACCTGGATAGGGTGAGCGCCTGCTTCAACTGCTCCGCCGACAAGTAAGGCGCTATACCCACCAGCACTCTGGCTCGAAATCTTGCGTAGCCTATGGCTTCCATCATTGCAAACGCTTGCTGGACCGCCTTTTGCTTTTCTGGTTCTGGAAGATAGGCCGCCATGTGTGCGAGCGCTTCGACCTGTAGGTGTCTTTGATTCGTGGCTTGCGCGATCCTCAGTGCTTCTTCGGCATACCCTGCATGCGCCAGATGGGGCGCTATCTTCGCGAGCGTTTTAGTGCGCTCGTCCTCATCGCCAATCGCATTTGCAATCTTCAGCGCTTGTTCGATTAGATTCTGCTTTCGTGGCTCGGGTAAATGAGGTGCGATCCCGGCCAGCAATATAGCGCGATGGCCGTCATAGGAGCAGTCTTCGACGCCTCTGAGAGACTGATCGAGCACCTGTTGCTTTAAAGGCTCCGGCAGATAAGGCGCCATTCCTGTCAGTGCAACGAGTTGGAAATATTCGCTTTCCATTTGAGCCATGGCAAGCGCCTGGTCGATCAGCTTATTTTTGAGCGGTTCCGGTAGATGAGGCGCCATTTTTGCCAGAGCGCCGGCTTGACGGTATACAGATGTAATGGCCTGTACACTTGCGAGCGCCTGCTCGACTGCCTGTTGCTTCAGTGGCTCCGGCAGATGGGGCGCAATGGAAGCCAGCGTGGTCGCACGTTCTCCATCCTCAAATATCCGTAAGGCATAGGCCAGACCTTGAGTCGCCGGCCATATCCCGGACATAATCAGGGCCAGGATGAAAGCGCCGTGAAGATTCACCGCCACACTGTTCAGCGAAGTGAGGAGGAGGGCATAACATACCTCCTCCACCATCGACACAACAGGCTCCCCTCGTTCCATACTTGATTTCGTCTGACTTTCGACAAGCTCCTGGGCCCGATGCACATCCTTAATATAACCCGCCGTGTCTCCCAGCGCCTCATGCGCGCTGAGCCAGGCATTCGCATCGGAAACGCCCTGCCAACTGAGCCATAGCAGGCGTCGTATGTCTTCAGAACGTCCCGCTTCCGCCAGATGCGCCACCACGTGCCGAAAGCCATAGCCGCCGTCCATATCACGCTGTTCTGCTTCCTTCAGGCCTTGCAGCCCACTCTCAAAGTCACCCCAGGCCTTTAGATAGCGGGCGGCTATACGGAAATGGGCCGTTTGAACGGACGACGCCAGGGCTTCCTGCAGCTGCTCCTGCTGTTCCACGAGATGCGGATGAGCCGCTCGCCCATCGGACAAGTCTCTTAAAGCACCGGGGTTTAGCCTGTAATGAGGTTCCAGCCCTGTCGTTACCGTCAGAAAAGGAGACCGATCCTCTTCCAGCATACGCTGAAGAGAAGGATTTTCCGGAACCTGCGCCAGTGTGCAGAGCAGGCGAAAGGAAACGGCCTCCTGTACCGCCCCCAGCGTGGCAACGATAGGAAGAAGCTGCTGTTCCCATTGGTCAGGGTCTTCATCGCGCCACCTGGCGACCCGTTCCAAAATCGCGCCGGGAGCAACCACGTTGACGGCGATCCCGCGCGGCCCCAATTCCTTGGCCATGCTCTTTCCAAGGCCGCATCTGCCGCCGGTGATGACCGCCACTTTCATAGTCGTAGTCCCTTTCGTCGCGCGTCTATGATTCGTTATACGATCTTATCGGTGTAGCGAACTTCCTCCAGTTCCGGATGCCAAGGAGCGGCAATGAGAAAAGTAGGTTTTTGTCAATCCTGATTGCTGACGGTCCGGGTGATAGCGCCGATTTAAACGGGGCCCACAACCCGCGTCATTGCGTTTGTAAACCTCGCCATCAACCTGTTTTCGCCCTCAAATTTGCTCTTGTAATAGCACGAAATACTTCGGGAACCATCTAAGGATGATAATCGTCCTTTGCCCGTTGCTCAACCTGACGAGGTCACGAGGCCTTGTCCTGGTGAACAGGCAAAGAAGCGACCAACGTCGGATTAGTCTCTTTTCTTTACCTGACACATCGCTTTCGCTAGCGCCATCCGTTTTCTCACTGCGGTGTGGTGTTTAATCACAGTTGTCCCCAGTGTAGTGGATACCAGCGCTCTATTTGGGCGCGGAAAGTTTCGTCTTATGCCTGATCAACCGCCGTCTAACGTCAAGATTTATGAGCGGCCCGCACGCAAAGGGCCATCTCCTCTAATAATGGCGATTGCCCTGCTAATCGTGCTTGTGGTGGGCTTCTTTGTGTACAAAGCTTTCTATCATAATGCGCCGCCCGTGAAAGGCCAGCCAGGCTTCCTTCCCGTGCAGACGGCCTTTTGGCAGGAAACGGTCAACCGATGAGGCAGACCGAAGCGAAGCGTAATTCGAGGTGATCGGAATAGTCCTGACACGTATCCGCATTGAATTCCCTTGAAGGAGAAACTATTGAAAACAATCGTCGGTTTGTTTGATGACATGGCGGAGGCAAAGAAAGCCGCGCTCGACCTGGAATCCGCGGGGATTGCCCACAACGACATCAGCCTCGTTGCAAACAATGAGAACGCTCGCTACGCCGCAAATAGCGAAGACACAACCGCTGCTCCCACCGTGAGTGGGCATGCTATCGGCCATGACGCGATGGTCGGAGCGGAAGTCGGCGGCGTTGCGGGTCTGCTGCTTGGCCTGACGGGCCTGGCCATTCCCGGGCTTGGCTGGGTCGCGACGGCGGGCTGGCTGGGCGGCATGCTCCTGGGAGCTGGCACCGGCCTGGTCGTGGGCGGCCTGGTGGGCGCGCTCACCCATGTCGGCGTGCCGGAAGAGGACGCGGCGCACTACAACGAAGGCGTACGCCGGGGCGGAACGCTTATCGCGGTCAAGGCCGAAGACGCCATGGCGACACGCGTCGCGCAGATCCTGGGCGACGATGGCGCCGTCAACATCGACGAGCGAGCCGAACAGTACAAGCAGACAGGCTTTGTCCCCACGCCCAATACGCCCGCAACCCCAGCGAATGCGCCGGCGGGCAACGCCGCGGATCGCATTCAAGCGCGGGACGGCGAAACGGTATTGCCGGTGGTGGAAGAAGAACTGCGCGTAGGTAAGCGCGAAGTCGAGGGCGGTGGCGTGCGTGTGTATAGCCATATCACGGAAACGCCTGTCGAAGAGAATGTCACTCTCCATGAGGAGCATGTGTCCGTGGACCGTCGCCCGGTAGACCGTGTGGCCTCAGCGGCGGATACCAATGCGATGCGAGACCAGTCGATCGAGGTCCGGGAGCACTCGGAAGAAGCGGTCATTTCCAAGCAGGCACGCGTTGTGGAAGAGGTCGTGGTCGGAAAGCAAGCTACCGATCGCACAGAAACCATCCGCGACACCGTGCGCCGCACCGATGTCGAGGTGGAGCAGATCCCCGGACAAACGACCACAACCGGCACAGTGGGGCATGTTGGGCGAGACATAGAGAATGCTCTGCCGGGCAATGGCATCCCGGGTATCCAGACCGGTGGGCGGGATATCGATGGCTCGCCCGATACGCGCGGCATTACCGAGAAGGTGGCGGACGCCGTTACTGGCGACCGCATCGACGACAAGACCGGCAAGCCCGTCGCTTAAGGAAGGCTTCTCTTTCGTAGTCCTTCACATATAGTGACACGCCAGGCCCCCTCCCCAGGAAGAGGGCCTGGCGTTTTTCTGGCTGTGCTAAGGGAATTCAAACATGTCGATAAGAAGGCCGAGAAATTCTACATTCGCCTTCCTCGTCCCCCTATGCCGATCCGGACCAGATTCCTTCCCAGGAATAGTGGAATAGTTTGCAATCTTTGCCGACCAATTCTGCACGCACAATCCACAACCCGGCGAATAAAATCATGACAATGGCACAATTTGTGCATTGTAAAGGATTGGGAGTAGATAATCTTCACCATTGCCGTTACTCCTCATTGTGCTAAAGACCATTCCAAAAAAGAATGGCCGTCGGAATGGAATCCGACAGGGAGCATAGCATGTACAACAGAAAGGCCCTCCGCTGGATGGCAGCCCTGGTCACGATTGGCCCGCTGCTCTTACTTTCCTTGCCTGCAAGAGCCCAGGTCGCGCCCCCTCCGCCCGATCCCAACCTCATTGTCACCGCGCCCGGGAATGTCTCCTTTAATGAAGGCGACCCTAACTTCCAGCTTACCTTCGCAGTGACAAACAATACGGGGGTAGCCCAGATCCTGGACGTTGCGGTCGCGATCATCACCCCCCTCGGCCCGGATCAAGATGACACGATCCGCTTCGCCGGCAACGGACCTGGCGGGCAGCCGGACGGACACAATGGTTTTGTCAGCGCC
>JBBRKX010000325.1:0-6162 GCA_038231675.1 Chthonomonadales bacterium
GCGTGCAAGGACCTCCCCCAACCCCTCCTTGCAAAGGAGGGGCTGGGGATTTTTGGTGCGGGGTTACGGGTGGATTTCGATGCCGCTGACCATGGGGTTGCCGGCGGAGCCGTAGGAGAAAGCGATCACGATCTGACCGCTGCCATTGGCGGTCGCGGTGAACTGCTGCGCGATTGCCTTGTTCGCCCCTCCCGCCGCTCGGAACACATCGAAATTCGACAGCACGGGCGTGTTGTTGATGGACACGTTCAAGACCCGCTGCCCGCTTGCGGTCCAGAGCGTTTCCGCGAAATGCAGCCGGACGCTGTACGTCACGCCCGCCGTTAGATTGGGAATGGTATAGACCAGGCTGGCACGATGGGAGCCGGTGCGGCGCGTCTGGTAAACCGCTTGAGGCGCCGGATTTGTGACCGCGCTCGTGTTGATCGTCGCTGTCGTCGAGCCCGTGGTGGAACCCATGTTGAAGTCCGTGTCGGCCACAAACGAACCGGAAGCGCTTCCGCCCGCGTTGATGGCGAAGGGCGTGCTGTCGTCGATTGTCAGCAGATACGGATAGTTGGTCGCGGTCACAGTCAGGGTAAGGGTGCTCGAGTCGGAATGTCTGACGGTCACGGGGATAGAAACGTTGTTGATCGGGTCGTATGCGGTGACCGTCGAAGAGGCTCCGTTCACGCCCGAAACGGTGAACGTAAACTGCTCCGGAGTAAAGCTCTCCATCTGCCCGTTCGGCATCACATTTCGCGTCATCACATAGTACGGGATCACAAAACGATGGGCGTTCACCTGATAAGGCAGGAACGTAAAGAGCTCCCGATCAAACAGATTGGGATGGGCGGCGGTCCCGTCGCCCACAAACTGAGCATGGTTATGCGTGTCGCTCAGCGACGTAATGGAAAGCGGTCGGGTAGTTGTCAGGCGAGGATCCAGAAACGTGTTCATGCGGGCGACGACTCGGGCCAACGCCGCCAGAGCAGGGGATGTATACGCAGTGTCGTCCGCCGGATACGTCATATTCGACTGCGCGTACGTCAGGAAATTCTGCTGGATCAGCCCGAGTTCCGTATCGCCCAGCGCAGAATTGTTGGGCGCGGCGGCGTAGAGATCAAGCTGCGTCACTCCCTTGTTGAGGTAGAAGCAATAAAACCGCAGGGTATCCTTGGCCTTGATCGCGAGGGCATTTGAAGCCGATATCCCGCCGTTGATGTCGCTCGGGGCGATATTGGCCTCCATAAGCCACACGGGGCAGGGCAGCACGTGACCATTCACGGTGCGCGCGTTGCGGCCATGGAGCGTGCCGTACGTGCTGTTCGTGATGGGCCCCATATCCCGGACCGCGCTTTCCGTCTGGATCATCGTGCCGGCATACTCGGGGAAATACGCCGTATACGTCGGCAGGAAGCTGCCGGGCGGATCCAGTTGCCCCAGCGCGTTGATGGAATAGCTTGGATTCTGGTCCCCGCCCGGCAGGTTGACGAGTGGCGGATAGGGGTGCTTATCGATGGCGCTGATCTGGACCGGTTCGGTCGAGGAAGCCGTCCAGGGAATGGTGTTGGCGAAGCCATCGCCGCATGGGACCCCGGCAAAGTCAGTAGAATGCGTTCCGACATACGAACACGTGTCCTGCACCAGTTTGGTAAAGATGCTGGTGTCTTTCGTTATAGGGCGGCGCGCCATAATAATCGGCGATGTAGAGATAGTGCGAGCCGAAGGTCAACTCGTTCCAGATCTCCATATCGAAACCCCGGTCGGCGGCGGTCACGTCCATCTGCGCGGCGACCCACTGCGCGACGGTGTCGGCGTAGCTTAGCCATCCGACGAGGATGTTGTTATAGCCGGTCGGGTTGGAAGGGGCGAACGGCCGGTATTTCAACGTCGCCATCCCCACGCTCGTCCCGGCGGGGAAAGGGAATGGATAGTTGTTACGAGACGACCGAAAGCAGCAGCGATTACAGGTGGTAGCCAGTACATTGCAGTAAAACCTCCCTTGGTTCAATGCGTCTTCAACAGATCGACAGGAAACACGCCGGCCAGAGGGGGCGTCGAAGCGCGCGGCACGACGAGAGAGCGCAGGCGTACCTGCAGTGAGGTGTAGTCGCCCTGCAATCGGCGCAGGAGCAACCGTCCGGCCTCTTCGCCCATCTCCTCCAATGGGGGCCGTACGCTCGTTAGACCGCCGATACACGCGGCGGGCAAATCATCGAAACCGATCAGGGCAAAGTCTTTTCCGGCCTCCTGCCCGGCCGCTCGGGCGGCCTGCAGGACACCGATGGCCGTCACATCGTTGGCGGCAAGGATACCGGAGAAGCGTTCCGAAGAGAGAGGACCGATCCAATTTTGCTGGAAGGCCTGCGTAGCGGCAATCCGGTCCGGCATCCCCTCCACCGTATAGATCGCAACGACCGCGATCGCGCAGACGTTTTCCGCAAGCAACGCGGCAATCGCCTCCTCGATGGGAGCGCGGATTGTCCCTCGCGGTACGTGTTGAACAGGCGTGTATTCCCCCCTTGTTCGGCAAATGTGCGTTCCAGGGACCGTACGACGATGCGTGTCCATGGACTGTCGATCTCGGTGGGGTTCGCGAAGTCGTGCAGATAGGGAGCGATGATGCCCAACGTGGAGTGCGATTGCAGGATGTGGATAACGGAAGCTGGAGAAACCAGGGAAGGGTGCTGCGAAGGATTGAAACCGGCGGAGCGCGGGGGCGACACAGCGGACGTCGAAGCGGCTTCCCCAGGCCCTTCCGTCACAAAGGTGCCCCGCCTGTCGTCCGCGCGCAGCGTGCCGTCCTCCAGCAGCGGTTTGATGGCGCGCTCCATCGTACCGAGCGCGACCCGGTATTCCGCCGCCAGATCCTTTCGGCTGGGAAGCATGGTCCCGGCAGCCCACTCTCCGGTCTGAATGCGGGTGCGCAGATCCTGTTCAATGCGACGATAAGCCGGATCGATGGTCATGGGTTCCCCTGCGTTGCAGAACGGTGGAAGGCGCTGCTTTTCCCACAGGCAATTGGGCGAAACGACCTGTGATAGTAAGCGTATAACTGGATTAGTATAGGGATTGTACTACTGTGGCTTCCGGTTGTCCACATGTGGGACAACCCCGCATGGAAAGGCAAGACCGCCATGTCCACCGCAATGAATTGCGAGGCTGTGTGGCCTGGCGGCCATGTGACCGCCTGCGCGGGCACACAATAGCGGGTGCTCGCCCCCCTGCCAATGAGGCAGGGTTTTTTAAGATCGAGATGAGACGAGAATGCTTGGCCGAATGACCTTACGGTAACATAGGCATTCGGACAAACCTTTTACTGCTGAACGAAATGTGTACTTCCATGGGCAAGGAGGCGCAGAGCAATGCGAAAGATACCCACGTTGTTTATGAGGGATGGGGATGGAAACCGGCAACTGGTGACGTCGGAGCCCAACCCGGAAGCGGCATGGGTTTTTGCCGGAGAGGGGATTGCCTCGCGCAAACGCGATGGCGCAAGCTGCCTCATCCGTGACGGCAAACTCTACAAGCGATACGAATTAAAATCAGGCGAGGCATCTCCAGAAGGGTTCGAGCCCGTGCAAGAGGTGGATGTGGAGACCGGTATCCAGCCAGGCTGGGTTCCTGTCGGCGCCGGGCCTGAGGATGCAGTTCACAACGAGGGCTTTACGGCGTTGGTACTTTCCAGACCAATGCGTGCGCCCTCCGATGGCACCTATGAGCTGATAGGGCCGAAGGTCAACAACAATGCCGAGCGATTTCACGATCACTATCTCTGGAAACATGGCATACCCATGTTCCCCACACCGCCCCGAGACTTCGACGGGCTGCAAGCCTTCCTCAGGGAATATAAGATCGAGGGAATAGTCTGGCATCATCCAGACGGGCGGATGGCTAAATTGAAAAGAACTGATTTAGGATTCCTATGGCCGATTACGGAAAACAAATAAATGCAGGGATTATATGCCGCTGTCCGCAGTGACCGGCGCGCCCATCTCGAATCTACCGTCTGACTGCGTTCCATACGCATGGCGTTCCCGGGTTGTAGATTTCAAGAGGGTGTTTCTTGCTGGGCACGACCGTTTACTGCATGCGCGTAATCTTCCGGCGTCATCGCGAACACCAGGGTATCGTATAAGGCGCCGTCCGTATCTCGTGAGCTATTGCGAAGCGTGGCCTCATGGACAAAGCCCAGACGACGCGGAATGGCGGCGCTGCGATGATTGCCGGACGCAACCTGTATGAACAGTCTGTTAGCCGCCAATGTCTCAAAAGCGAGCCGGCATACAAGCAGGACGGCTTCTGTCATATAGCCCTGTCCCTGAGCAGAGCGGCGCAGCCAGTAACCGATCTCGAAAGAGGGCACCGCCCAATTGCCGTTATGCAAGCCGCTGCCGCCCAGGAAACGGCCTGTAGCGCGTTCCCAGATCCCCACGGCCAGGTCTTCGCGCAGCAACCAGCGTGCCTGCCACTTTCGTACAAAGGCTTCCGAGTCGTCCGGCGAACGGTGTGTGTCGCCCCAGGGCAGCCAGGGCCGAATATGTTCGCGTGACTCTTCGACGGCTTCCCAGAGAGCCGCCCCGTCTCCAGGTTGGTAAGGTCGTACCAGGACACGTTCTCCAAGCAACTGACTGGGAAGTTCATGCAGTATTGGCGGGGTTGCGTCGGGCATCTCTGGCGTAGCCTCCTGAATCTCATCGGCGAGCAATGTATTCATGATGACAGGAGACAGAGGGGCTTTTGTTGCAGGATATCGCAATATACCGATGATAAGCCGCTCGGTTTCAGGGCATACAAAGCAGGGCAAGCCGGAATACGGAATTTGCCCCGCGCGGTGCAACAGATTCGGATGCCATGGCATTCGTGTTACAATGAATAGTGCGCACCATGGAGGTAACACTGTGACGTTTGGCAATATGCGTGGGGTAAGGGGATTGGGATTATGCGTGCTTATGTCCGCCTGCGTCAGGGCAGGCGCGCAGAATGCTTCTGAAGTAACGCGGAATGTGGCGGCGGCGCTGGGCGCGCAGGGGCGCTTGATGTGGGTGGATGGAACGGCGAACCTGACCAGAACGGTCACCACGAATGGCGTGAAGACCGTCATCGACTACACCACGACTGCGGAGGGGGTGGCGGCGATCGTGGCCCATTGTAAAGCAGCCCATATCAATACGATCGTGGTGGATGTCAAGCCGCTGTCGGGTGAGGTGCTGTATAAGAGCGTGGTGGCGCCACGGATGCTAAGCTGGAAGGGCCGCGCCGTGCCGGACTTCGATGTGCTGGCCGCGTTCGTCGCCGAGGGCCACAAGGCGGGCCTGCAGGTCGACGCCTCCATCAATACTTTGAGCGAAGGGCATAAGTACTTCAGCGTCGGGCCAGCGTATGCGCATCCCGAGTGGCAGAGCATGGTGTATACCGTGGATCGGGGCATTGTGGCGCTCGACGGCGGCCGCCTCTCCGTGCATGTTCCCAACGAGCCGGGCGACCCCGGGAGCCCGCTTGTCCTCACCGACGACGCGACCTTGCTTGGCAGCGAGCCAACAAGTGGTCTGGTCGGCTTGGAAAGCACGGACAAAACAACTGCGGTCGTAAACGCGGCCACCGACGCCCCGCTTGGCAAGCAGGTAAATCTAATCCTGGACGCCGGCAACCGAGTCGCCGGGATAGTGGATGATGCTTTGCTCGGGGACGACCCCTTGATCGCGCCGGAAGGTGGGCATTTGCTTCCCGTGACCAGGGAAGCGGATCGTCATTGGGTCGATCAGCATGCGCGTGTCGGGACCGCGATGCGGTTCGATCTCAAGACCTCCTTTTTGCCTATCGCTCAGGCGCCCAGCGAGAAGGTAGCCTGCTTCGTCAATCCCTTGATTCCGGATGCACGCCAACACGAATTGGATATCGTGCGGGAGATCGTCTCCAACTACGACATCGATGGCCTGGTGTTGGATCGCTGCCGCTACAGTAATCTCAACAACGATTTCAGTGACCGGACGCGTGATGCATTTGCGCGCTGGCTGGGCAGACCGATCGGCAGATGGCCGCAAGACGTGTTCTCTTTTGCGACCGAACCGGGCGCGGAACGCATCAATGGGCCATTGCTCAAGCCATGGCTCGAATTCCGCGCCACGGTGATCCGGCAGCTCGCGCGCGATATCGCGCGAACGGCCCGTGCGATCAAGC
>JBBRKX010000326.1:0-6146 GCA_038231675.1 Chthonomonadales bacterium
CTATACTACCTCCGTACACATCGGCGGCATCTCCGTGGCGGGCAAAACCGTTATTCCTTCCATCGAGAATGAACTGCCTATCGGCGCACGCCAGTTTAACGCAGACATCGATCTGCGGCCAGGCAAAAACTTGATCGTCCGAATCAATGCGAAGCTAGATACGCTGACCGGCGACCTCATCTGGACCTTTACATCAATTGATCCGCTGACCAACGAACCAACCACGGACCCGCTTGCTGGATTCCTTGATCCCGGACAGAAAGGAAGCTGCCTGTATACAGTAACGCCCAACGCAGGACTGCCTACCGGAACGGTCGCGACCAACCAGGCGGCCATCGTGTTCGACTTCAACGATCCTATTAACACGCCGATCTGGACGAACACCATTGATAACGACAAACCGACTAGCAATGTCCTGCCGTTGGGGCGGATGCAAAGTTCACCATCTTTCCCAATCTATTGGAATGGTACGGATGTCGGTTCGGGAGTTAGGGACTTCACAATCTATGTCTCAGACAATGGAGGCTCGTTCGCACCCTGGCTCACCAATACTTCGAATACCCAAGCTACATTTACCGGAGCCGCTGGACATTCGTATGCCTTTTATTCTCAGGCGCGGGATAATGTATTCAACCTGGAAGATGCACACATCCTGCCAGATGTAATAACAACCCTACCGAATGCGGTGCAAGATGTTACAAGACAAATCAACATCACACGAGGCGGTTTCCGGCTTAATCGAGCTACCGGAAGGTTTGTACAGACGGTTACGCTGACCAATATTGGAAGCAGCGTTATCACCGGTCCGGTTTCGCTCGTCCTAGACGGCCTTAGCAGTAATGCTGCATTGTTCAACAAGACGGGTAATACCAGTGCCACCAGTCCGGCGGGCAGCCCCTACCTTGATGTGCAGACCGGAAACCTTGATGCAGGAGCAAGCATAGCGGTGACGCTCGAGTTCACCAATCCGAGCAAAGCAGCCATTAGCTATTCAACCCGTTTGCTGGCCGGCCCTGGCGGCCGATAAAAGGAACCTGACATGAAGTGCACGAAGCATGTTTTTCTTTTTTCACTGGGCCTTATTGCTCTCTGTGTAGTGGCCCCCATGATCCAGGCGCAAACCCTTTACAACGTCAACATCGATACAACGGGATTGAATGGAACGGGCGGAGGTCTGGCCTTTGACCTTATTTCAGGAGACGGCGCAACACCCAACAATACGGCTCTCATCACCGGATTTGCCACCGATGGAACGCTGGCTGTGGGCGGCAATACGAATACTGGCGCGGCGAGCGGCAATCTGCCGGGGACCGTAACGCTTCACGACAGCGCCTTCAGCGAGTCCTTTCGTGGGGAAACCTTTGGAACGAATCTCTCCTTTACCATGAGCCTGACCAATAACTTCGTCGGCTCCGGCGCTCCGGATGAGTTTTCTTTCTTTCTGGCAAATCCCACCAATACCGGCACGACCGTCACGACAAGCGATCCTACCGGCGCGAATGCGCTCTTTATCGTCGATATGGACGGTACGGCCGGCAACGCGCTTACGGTCTTTACTCCGAGAACGGCAGGGATCTCCTACACCGTCAATCCGGCTCGATTGATGGTGCCGGAGGGTTCCGCCTTCGCCTTGTTCCTTCCTGGACTGCTGGCTGGCGGCATGCTCGTCCTCTCTCGTCGTCGCCGCCATTAATTGCTGATTCCATCCGGCTCCACAAGCCTTGCGATACGATGCTTGTGGAGGCGGCATCAGGGTCATTTAGCTCTCACTTTACTATCTGCCGAGTGGCCGGAGAAATAAATTTCTCCGCTGGGGACGCTACGCGCCGCGATGTCCATTCGGACAAAAGATTGGCTTTATGCGGCACGGGACACTGCCCCCCTGCGCTTCGCGCATTCCCCGTCTCTTGGGACGCATAAGGGGTTGGTTAGGCCGACAGGTCCCCCCATCGGCCCGCCTGCAAAACCGGACATGAGACTCACACCTCATCCGGCTCCTCGTCCAGAACAGCCCTTGACTTGAGTACCGCTCACCGCCATAGAGTCATATTGATCGGTCTTGGCATTGTGACAGTGTCCATGAAGAAGCTGCCTATTGGCGAGGTCGTTGTCGCCACCGAGTGCCTTCAGGTACGGATGATCGCACTCGACCAAGGCTCCTCCCTGTTGGAAGTAGAGTCCACACCAGGCACACCTGCCCTGTTGTCTCTTCAGGAGCTTGGCGTTGCGCAGAGACAGTAGAGGGTGTCGGCCCATCCGAGTAGCCCAGTACGGCCAGTCGCCATCGAAGGGGCTTTTGGTGCCCTGGAGCTTCACATGCCTGCGGATAGTCTTCTGCCCATGCCGATAGAGCCTGACGGAGGAGTTCGGGCGCTCCGCGCCGAACTGCAGCATACTATTATCGGTGGGCTGTCGTTTCACGGAGAGCACGTCGGCCCGGCACGAGAGGACTTCCATTATGACGAGCAGTGGTAAATTTGGGATCGCTCTGCTTTCCTTCGCGCATGTTCATGCGCGGGGATACGCCGATCAGGTGCGAGACCACCGCGACTGTGAAGCGGTCGCGATCTGGGACGAAGATCCGGAGCGTGGGCAGGCCGAAGCGGAGGCGCGAGGCATCCCCTTTGTCAGCGATTTGGAAGCGGTACTGGCGCTTCCCGACGTTGAGGGCGTGGTGGTGAATGCGCCTACCTCGATGCACAAGGATATTCTGGTGGCCGCCGCAAATGCGGGAAAACATATTTTTACGGAGAAGTCCCTGACGATCACGCCGGCCGACGCAACGGAAGTGCTGCTGGCGGTCGAACACCATAGCGTGAAGTTTATGATCTCCCTCCCTTCGAGAACCCGGCCGGAAATTCTATTCGCCAGGAAGGTTATCGACCAGGGATTGCTCGGGGAGGTGACGCAGGCGCGGGCCCGCATCGCGCACATGGCGGCGCTCGACCGCTGGTTCTCCGGTGGGACCAACTGGTTTGGCGATGAGATGCAGGCGGGTGGGGGAGCCTTCTTCGACCTCGGCTGTCATCGCGTCGATGTTATTCGGTGGCTGCTTGGCGTTCCTACTTCGGTCGTCGCTCAAATGACGAACTTCAGCGGCGCATACGACGTAGACGACAGCATGGTGGCGGCAATTACCTTTCAAAGCAAAGCGATCGCCATCATCGATGTTTCGTGGGTACACCGCTTCGGTCCCAATCCCCTGGAGTTTTATGGCACGGAAGGTTACCTTGGCATCGACGTGTCGGTGGGTGGGCCGCGTGTCCAACTGATCAGCAGCAAATTGAATGCCGGGGAGTTCAATGGGGTGATCTCGCCTACCAGCCTCCCCGCCGCGCTTCCCTCGCCATTCCATCAATGGGTGGCGTCTATTCGCGAGGGAACGATGCCCATGGTCAATATTTATGATGCCGTGAACCTGGTGCAACTCTTGGATGGCTGTTATCGAGCCGGGCGTGAGGGACGCGAAATTACGTTCTAAAACGTTCGCTCCCTGCCCGCATACCGGGCAGGGAGCGTCGGTAAAGGAAAGGATGCCTGGGCGGAAATTGGAAGACCTGGATATTTACAAACCCATCTACGCGTTCGTTCGGACGATCCCAAAGGGCAGCGTGGTGACGTATGGTCAGGTCGCGGGATGCGTGTCGGACATTGCGGTCACCGCGCGGGATGTCGGCAGAGCCATGCAAAACACGCCGACGGATGTTCCCTGGCAGCGCGTGGTCGGGGCCGGCGGGCATCTTCCCATCGGCAAGCGCAGTCCCGAACTGAAGATCCTTCAAAGGAAACTGTTGGAAGCAGAGGGGGTCAGCTTTCTTTCCGACACCGATCATCGTGTGGATATGTCGCGTTTTCAATGGCTTTCGGAAGCCGGCACGCCCGATCAGCCCAGCCTGTTTCAGGAGTAACGTGCGCGTGGCCTCACGTTCCGCCTGGAACCTTGATCCTCTCATGCCTGCAAACTGGAACGTCTATCGCTTCGATTATGCCCGCTATATGGCCCTTCGCCCTCTGCTTTCGGTAGCGGAATCCGTGGACGCGTTTGCCGACGTTGAGGCGGACGCCAGAATGGAAGTTATTTTGGATGCACTGGCCGGCGGAGAATTGACTCCGCTGGAAGCGCGCCATGCGACATTGGAAGCCCTCTGCTGTCTTGGAACGCCTCTTCCGCTCGATCGAAGCTTTGCACGCCTGATTTCGGCGGCAGGGCGCAGAGAAGCGGCGGAACCCGCTGCGGAGGCGATCGGTAAGTTGCTCGCCGGTGGGAAAAACCTGGAGCCATGGCTGCTTCCGTCCAGTGGATTTGCCGGTCTGCTCACTCCCGAGGAGACGCTTGCTCTGCACCGTGACTTCGCGGCTGTCTTAAAGCGGGGTGGTGCGGGAGGACGGCGCACCCGAAGCGGCGGCCTGCTCGGCGGGCTACGAAGCTTTTTTCGCTATCTCCTGGATAGAAACCCACGGCCGGAAGATGTTCTGCGTCTGTTTGGCGAACTCGTCGCTCTTGCGGCAAAGCGCGGCGAAGGGGTGGCGCTCGTCGCCGCCTGATGTCTCTATAACTGCCGGATGGCCTTCATTTTTGACCGCCGGCTTTGGCGGCCATCCGGAGCGATCTCCTCCGTATTCTTATCCATCAGGGAATGTCCTCCCCTCACAAAACAGTGGGCGCCAGCGGCGTTGCCTGAAGCGCATTATAGAACTTCTCATCCGCCGTTACCATGACGGCGCTCTCCCGCAGGGCCAGCGCCAGATAGAGACTGTCATAGACCGTGCGCTGGGCCTGGCAGGCGATCGTTAGCGCGGAAAGGGCCAGCGGCCAGGAAGGCGACACCACCAGGGGAGCGTCCCCAGCGATTGCAACACCGTCTGTGCTTCTGCCTCCGACATCTGCTGGAAACGAACACGCTTCCACAGAATATTGCCCACTTCCGAGAAGATCAGGTCAGGTACGAACAGCTCCTCCCTGCCCGCCAGCAACTTTCGGGCAGGGGCGTCGTGGATTTCCGGCAGATACCATTGCAAGGCCACGCTCGCATCCACCCCATAGCGGCTCATCGGTCGCGATCCTCACGCACCAGCGTAGCACTGTCTGGAAACGTCCTGTTCGCAAACAGCGTCCGCACCCGCTCGACCTCGGCGAGCGGATCGACAGCAGGTTCGTGCACGGCCGCCTCAAGAATGACCCGCATTTCCGCTTCGAGGGAACGTCGATTGCGTTGGGCGCGGGCTTTGAGCTTGTCGACGATCTCAGGAGCCACATTGCGAACCAGTACCAGTGCCATCTTTTAACCTCCGCTCTTCATGCGATAGCATTATGACAGCACCGGGAAGCTATTATAACGGACAATTGGAAATGTAATCGGAGCGCTAACGAAATAGAGGTGGAAAAGCCCACCGGCGTCGAGTGCCGGTGGGCTTTGTCGCTTGCATGCGCTCAGGCTTAGCTGTTGAATCGGGCGAGCATATTTTCGAGCGTCTGTGGGACGGCATTGGCCCTTAGGAAGGCCAGTTCATCCTGAACGCTGCCCTTATCCAGGCGCTTATACAGAATTCCGATCGGATAGCCGTCTTCGCGCAGAGCAAGTTCGAACGCCTTCAACTTGTTGGTTGGGTCATGATCGGCCGGAACATCATAGGTTCGCTCTTTGTAATAATCGTCCGTCTGATCCTGGTTAAAGGTCGGGCAGGGGCTGAAAGCATCGATCAGCGCGAAGCCCTTATGCTGAATGCCCTGTGAGACGATTTCGGCAAGCTGGTTCGGCTTGTAGGAAAAGCCACGCGCCACAAACGAGATATCGTGCGCGATCGCCTGAACCATCGGGTTGAGGCCATTCTCCGTGGAGCCGTAAGGCGTCGTCTTCCAGCGCTTGGAGTCGATTTTACTTTGAACGGATGCCAGGGGCACCATTGACGTGGGGGAAACCTGGCCCTTCGTCAGCCCATAGACATTGTTGTTCATGATCAAGTAGGTGATGTCCGGGTTGCGCCGCGCGGCGTGGGGCAGATGTCCCGCGCCGATCGAATAGCCATCCCCGTCGCCTCCGACCGCAATAACATTCAGCTCCGGACGAGCGAGCTTGATTCCGGTCGCAATCGGAAGTGCGCGGCCGTGTACGCTATGAAAGCCGTAGGTGTTGACAAAGCCCGGC
>JBBRKX010000327.1:0-6138 GCA_038231675.1 Chthonomonadales bacterium
CGTTTGTGGTCGGTCTGGTCCTGGCGCTTTTGCTGGATCCTTTAGTGACGCGCCTGGAAGCCGGAAAAATGAGTCGCGGGGCGGCGGTGGGGATTGTCTACAGCGTCTTTCTTTTCGTCATCATCGGAGTGGCGACGCTCGCTATCCCGGCGCTTATCGGTCAGGCCAGCCAACTTGCAGCCAACGGCCCAAAGAATATTGCCACGCTTCAAGGGCATGTAGATACCTTCCTGAAGCAGCACCAGACCATCGCAGGGATCCCGATGCCGGTAACGGTGAATTCGCTTTCGACCCAGATATCGGCAAAAGCATCGGATCTGCTGTCCAATTCTGCGGGTAAGATCACTGGCTTCCTGTTTGGATCGGTAACGATCCTGTTTGAAGGAATCATCGCGCTGATCATCACCTTTTATCTGCTCATGGATATGGATCGCCTGACGGCCAGGCTATTTTATCTGCTTCCGGCGAAATCGCGGGGTATGTTCGACAGCGTGGCGCGGCAGATAGGCCAGGTCTTTTCCAACTACCTGCGTGGCCTCTTGATAGTGTCGGCGCTCTACGGGGTCGGTACACTCGTGTTATTGTTGGGACTGTCCACCCTACATCACGATCTGCTGCACTATGCCCTCCTCACTGCGGTGGCGGGCGGGTTACTGTACACGGTGCCTTACATCGGTCCGTTCATTACAGCCTTTATCACCTTTTTAATCGCCTTCGCCGCTGGCGGAATGAATTTCGGACTCGTGGCGGTTCTGCTGACCCTGGTGATGAATCAGGTGTACGACAATATCATCACGCCGCGAATCGTCGGGGGTGGGGTGGGACTGCATCCCATCGCGTCTCTCTTCGCGCTCACATTCGGCGGCGCGGTTTTTGGGGTATGGGGAATGCTGTTGTCGGTGCCCATCGCGGCTAGTATTCAGGTAATCCTATACCGTCTGTTTCCAAAACTCACGACGCCGACGCCTGCTTCTTTCCTCGAAGCGCAAGAGACACCGGTTAGAACAACTATCCAAACAGACTCATAGCTATGCCGCAACCAGAATCGGCAGCAGGTTTGGGGGCTGACAATCATTGATGTTGTTGGCGAATCCTGTATGGCAATTTCAGTGGCTTTGAGATAAGATCGCACCGTAGGTAAGATCATGCAGTTCGAACGCCATCCGCCTGATTCGCCAACAAACTCAATGATTGTCAGCCCCCATACACAGCTTTGTGAAGCGATTCATGGCCTAGATTCGGAATTGCTCGCTTGAACATGCTCTTGCCCTGCTGGTGCCCCGTATTGGAAGGATACCTGGCGGCCGGAAGCGGGTATACTGCTGTCTGTGTTGAGGATCTTGCGTGAACTTAACGCGTTCTGCCAGTCAAGTTTACCTGCGCGCCTGCTCGTAAAGTCGCTTCTCGGGTGGGAGAACACGAACTGGGGACGGACCCGGGGAGGGTGGTAGCTATGCGGTATTTTATTGGGCGTTTCTTATTTAAGCTGGTGGATCGGTATCCTGTTGTCGGTTGGATCATCGGAATGATCGGGTTGGGTCTTCTGATCAGCGGCACTCTGCAGTTGCGCGGTTTCCAGCATATCCGAGATGAGGGCGTGTCAGCGCAGGGCAGCATCCTCGCCATTACCGGCGAAGAAAATGAAAGTGGGGAAATCACCTACACTTTTGACGCTGCCGGTCGTCACTATACCGGGCACAGTGATGTTGGGGTGCCCGAGCATGCCAGACTGAAGGTTGGCGACGCGGTGTCCGTCAAGTATCTGGCAAACGATCCCGGTCAGAGCGTCACCGGGGCGTCCTGGCCCATTTTGGCAAACGGCCTGATTCTCGGCGGTAGCGTCTTCCTGTTGTTGTCTTTCTCCTTTACGATAAGGCGGCGCCGTTTGAGGAATCAGGCGGCATAGAGGTGGACGGTTTCTCTATCACAGTCTCTAATCGTCAAACAACACCATGACCGCACCCTACCGCCACAAACGGGGAACCTTCCATCTGGAGGGCATCGATGTCACCCTGCAGCGCCTCACAGATCGAGCCTATATGGCTATTCTTGCCCATCCCCCATGAGAGTAAAATTAGTACAACGCCCAATCGTTATCGACTTGTAAAACTGGGATCAGAGGAGTCTAATGCCGTGTGACGCTATTAGGCAGCTTCGGCCTGTTGTTACACGTTCGATTCGATGATGCTACTGCTTATCGCCGGATCTTATACACTGGCAGATATGTAACGTCTAATCCTTTTTCAGTGTACACAGCGTTGAAATAGGCAGTTTCACCCCATGCAGTTGAGTTGTCTGGCAGCGCAACAAGCCCTTGAAGCCAGTGGATAAACTGGGGGAGTCCCGTACTCAGAAGGGCTTCTGAGGCGACTACTCGCCAGGCAGAAGGAACTACTCCTGCGCGGACATAAACGCGAGGGTAGTCCACGTTGAGGTGTCAATGCCGGTCAAAAATGCTCAGAATTCCGTATGAGTAGTGCTCACTTTTCCGGTCGTCTTTTCGCCCTCTAGGGCTTTGCGGTAAAGACGTTTACCTCCTCTCTTGCAATAGTGTGTATTCCGGTCAATCTGGGTTCTGGCACGAATTTGATGATGCTCGCTCGCCTCCGGGAATGGGTACTTCGACGCGATGTCGAGATCAGGGTACCGTGAGAACAGAGGCACACGTACTCAGAAGTATAGGACAAGGAGGTAAGCACCATGATAATCCCGTCGGAATGTGTCAATAGCTTTGCTCAACTTTCCCAACGGGTTACGTGTGCTGGGAATCGACATGGATCCCCTCGATCTCACCACGCCCATCCATGTGCTCATCGCCACCACAGCCGCCAGAACCCGATCTCCCTACTGTGGCCGCTACTCCAACCGAGGGCATAGCCGCTACCAGCGTACCCTGCGCGATCTCTACGACCTGCAGCGTCACGTCGTAATCGATCTCCTGCCCGATCGGTCGGCACAGAGCTTCACCACCTGGCTGCTCGCCCATCCGGGTGTCGAAATCATAAGCCGCGACCGTGCCGAGGCGTACGCCGCCGGAGCCCGAGAGGGGGCGCCCAATGCACAGCAGGTGGCAGATCGTTGGCATCTGTTGAGCAATTTCGGCGAAGCCCTGGAGCGTTTCCTCACCCAGCATCAGGCCACTCTGCGAGAAGCAGCCGGTGAGGACGACGCGGTCGCTACCGAAGAAACCATTTCTGCACCGGCCCAAGCCCCGATAGTACCTACCAATGCCGTCGCTCCCGCAGTTTCTGGGTCGGTAAGGCACGCCCAGGAGCAGATTGAGCATCACCGGACGGCGCGATTGGCGCGCTACGAAGAGATACACCACCTGCATGAGATAGGGCATACCACCAACGCGATCGCCTTACACCTGGGCATGGGGCAGTCCACCGTTCGCAAGTTCCTGCGCGCGGGGGCGTTTCCGGAGCGGGCGCAGCGCGCCTCAGTTGCGGGCAAACTCGGTCCTTTCCACAGCTTCCTGCGGGAGCGCTGGGAGACGGGTAATCGGGATATGAAGCTACTCCTGGCAGAACTGAAGGCGCTGGGCTATCGAGGCGGTCGATCACGACTTTATGCCTATATCCAGCTTCTGCGCGAGGAGGATACACCGCGCTGCCTCAAGAGAAGAGCGGGGAAGTTCTCGCCCCGCCAGGTGGTGAGCCTGCTGCTGATGCCCAAGAGAACGCCGCCGCAGCAGGCGTTGCTGGATCGGCTGAGCGCCCACAACGCGCTCTTCGCGACGGCGCGTGGTCTGGCGGAAGGTTTCTGCGCCTTGATACGCAAGCGGCCTCGTGAAGACAGGCGCGTTGCTCTGGGCTTATGGCTGGAGGAGGCTTTGTCCTCTTGCGTTGCGCCCTTGGCCTCCTTCGCCTGTGGGTTACGTGACGATTGGGAGGCGGTGGTTGCCGGAATGTCGCTACCCTGGAGCCAGGGTCCGGTGGAGGGCGCAGTCAATCGGCTCAAAATGATCAAACGACAGATGTTCGGGCGGGCGAACTTCGATCTTCTGCGCAAGCGTGTATTGCCCGCCGCTTAGAGGCGAGCGGGCATCATCAAATTCGTGCCAGAACCCGAATTCAATCGGATTTTCCATCTTGAACCCCGGGAACGGGGGCTTCTCATCCCACTTGAAGGAAAGAAGGTGGATAATCAGCATCGCCTCTGCCGAGGTTATCGCAGGGTAGAGGCCGGCGTAGTGCTCTAGGAACGCTTCCGGCATCGGGGTGAAGTTGCCCTTTGCGAGCAGAGGTGTTCACCTCTTACTCAGGCCCCTGTCGGTATCCGCTCCAGTGTGTTCCAATTGCCGTCACCTCCGTCTATATGATTCCCTGGGGCTCTCGATGGCCCCGATTAGGCACATAATAACTTATCCGCAGCGCGGGCGGCTGCTTGTGCCACATGCCTATGTATCCAAGCCCTGTCTCTGGTTCACTATTGCTGTGCTGTGGCGTCCGTCCTGCTTACAGGGGGGGTATAAGAATGATTGCGCAAGAAAATGTGCAGGGGGTGCAACTACATTGTCGGGGTAGCAAGGATTTCCCTGCCTGCTAGCATGAGGAATTCACTGGCATCCGGAACGCGCGCTGACGAGCAGCCGCAACACGACCAGGAAGCGCACTCCATCCGCCAATGCGGTCGACCTGCAGCGTCTTTTTTCAGGTTCTCGGGGTCTGACAATCTTTGATGCTGCTACGAAAATCCCGATGAGCACCCTTACAATGGCGGTCTCACTCCCATTATCAATGATTGTCAGACCCCGATGTTAGGGACATCACGCTTGTGGTGAGAGAAAGCCTTCGACAGGGAAGCGGAGATTTACTTTTCAGTGATGAGGACGATGGGGCCGACGAGCTCCCGCTGAAATGCAGTGCCTTGCGTGTTGTACGTTTCTTCGGTGCGCGCAAGTACTTTTAAGGTTCGAGAGCCGGATTTCCCCGAGCCATACAGCTCGATGCGAATCGGACCAGGCTGCGCCGTCGGCGATGCCGTGAGTGTAATCTGTCCCTCTTGCTTGTCTTTAGCAAGTGTCAGCGAGGTCGCCGTGACCCCGTTCGGCAAACCGACGGCGGCAACCAGGACTTCGCCATCGAAGCCGTCTTGACGATCGATATGAATGCTCAGTGTCGCCGTGGAGCCACGAGCCAATTTAGGAGCGTCCGGCAGGGCACGTACGCGCAAAGCGTTCTGGGGTTCCGCGAGCCAGAGTCTGTAGACAAAGACGGGGCCGCCACGGTCGTCCACATCGTGGACCGCCACCGTGTAGTCCCCGATCTCAAGGTCCGTTTCGATCCGCGAGTCCTTTCCGCGCTCGTCGTCGTTCCATTGGAGTTTTTTTCCTGCCGCGTCATAAAGCGTAAGCTCCGAGTCCATCGGAGTGCCCAGGCGACGCGAGAAGACTTCCATGGCCAATCTCTGTTTTTTCACAATGTGGAATTTATAATAATCCGACTCATGTTCCTTTTCAATGCGGCCGTCAACGACACAGGGAAGAGAAACAACTTGCGCCTGATCGCGCGCATGGTTGAGTCCATTTTGCATCACGGACGGGAGGTCGCTGACTTGAAAGGGCCGCGCGTTGGTAATCCCATTTGAATCTGTGAAGGCAAGAGAGAGCTTATTCGGCGAATCGGGAACGAGGGCAACTTGTTGGGTTGCGTCCTTGAGGTTGGGGCCCGCGAAGTGGACATCCACTGTTTTACCCCGCTGGCCGCCGAGCGGAAAAATAGAAAGGGCGTGTGGAACGACGCCGATGGTAAGGCGATAAACCGCATTCGGACCGCCGCGCCAGTTCAGATCGCGGTAGAAGACCGTATAGTCACCGTCTTTGGGTGGGTCGAACGCTATTAGCGGGTCCCAGCGATAGTAGTCGTCGCTCGTACCATTGTTCGACGCGAGCACGTTCCCGGCCGCATCTTGAATCTCCATGTAGCCTTTGAGCCAGGAATCTCCCACGTCCGCCAGTATGCGGAGCGCTTGAACCTCACAGACAACCGTTTGCCCGGCCACGGCGTGAAAAGTCGCCGCGTCCTGATCGGAATAGTTTTGAATGCGCCCGTTGATCGTCACCGGCAGCGTGACCTTAAGTGCGTCCTTCGGCGTGTCGTTGGGCTCCTTCTCGATGACTTCCGGATAGGCTCC
>JBBRKX010000328.1:0-6124 GCA_038231675.1 Chthonomonadales bacterium
ATGGCGGGGACCGCCGCCATGGCGATCGGCGACATGGGGCGCTCCGCCCGCATAGCGGCTCCCAGGATTGCCCTCGCCCTTTATCAGTTTAGCGCGGAACATACCTGGGGCGTGGCCATTGGGCTCGTCCATGTCACCGCTGGCACCAGCGAGGCGGTCACCCCGATAGTTCATGCCATCCAGGAGGGCAAGGAGCCTCAAGAAATGGCCAAACTTCTGGGAGAAGTGGGACCGCCCGCAAAATCCGCCCTACCGACCCTTCGCAAGCTGCTTGAGAACGACAACGTGATGGTAACCTCCGCCGCGTACAAAGCGATCGCTCAAATTGCAGGTCTTCGGCCGCTGAACGGCGTCGAGGCAATGGCCTACCTGAATCATATCGATCGCGCCTCTCTGCCCGATACCTGGAACGCTTTTAACTCGCTGAAGGATACCGGCGCGGAGATGAAGGGGGCGGCCAATATCCTGGCGCGTATCGCAATGAAACGCAAGGAGAGTTGCTACCGCGGGGCGGCCATCGAGACGCTTGCCGTGATCGGCCCGCAGGGGGATCGAGAAGCGGCCGAGGCGTTGGCGCTTGCGGCCCAGGGGGGCGATCCGGTCCTCGCATTAACGCCTAAAATAGCGCTCGGCGCCATTGGCGCATCGGACGGAGCAGAGGTTGCGGAAACGATCGCGCCGTTGCTGGAAACGAAGGCGAAACAAGCTGCCGCGGAAGCCCTGGTTCGCATGGGTTCCCAGGCGGCGCCTGCCACGACAGCAGTAATTCGGGCGTTACGGGCCGAGACAGAAGGGAAACCTATTTCCGCGCTTGCCCGGTCCTACATAACGATTCTGCAAAATATTGGCCCGGCCGCCGCCGGCGCCAAAGATCTCCTGGCGGATCTTATTCTGCGCCTGGTGCACAGCAATCGATCCTCTACCCTGCTCGATCCGAATACTCTTGCCTCCGGTTATAATATTTCTACTGTCGGTTTGCTGGTGGCTCTGGGGAATGTAGGCGCTCCGGATCGCATTGTGCCCGTCCTCCAGCAACTGCTGGCGCAAGAAAGGCCTGAGCTCTTCGCCGCAGCCGCCCACGCCGCCGGATCGATGGGCCCACGCGGGGCGGCGCTGACTCCCTTGCTTCTCAGGGCTTTTCAGCCGGATTTCAAAGACGCAGGTCTGCTCAAGAGTTTTCAATTCGGGTATGTCGTGGAAACGACTGCGAGGCTGGAAGCGATCAAGGCGCTGGGCAGAATCGGGCCTGGAGCGCGGGCTGCCATCCCGGCCCTGGAAGCGATCGTCCAGAAGCCCGAAACGAAGGTCTTAAACGCATTCCCGCACAAACTGGATTTTGCCGCCGCCGCCAGAACCGCTATCGAGTCGATTGAAAAGCGGCCCGCCTATGGCGTGCGTTAAGAAATCAGGAAAGCGTCTCCTGTCAACGCTGCTAAAGCTCTCCGACGCGAAAGCCGCGCCCAGTGCGCGGTTTTTCCCCTCAAAGACACAGACCGCCAACCACTCCTCGAAACGATGCTTCAGACCCCAGCCGCTGGTCGTGTTTGCCGCACTGCATCTGGCCGGCGTTTACTGAAGGGCACTCCCGAATTGTGTCAGACGCAAACGATCCCTTCGATGCGACTCCGTGACGCGGACGCAAGCGCTATACACCGTTAGCCCATCCCATGTATACTGGAAGTATTCGCATATGCCCGCAGGACGGTTCTACCGTCGGACGATCAGGAAATTGAACCATGAGTAGTAACGCGTTAACGAAAGACCAGGATAGCAGTCAGGACGAATTAACCGTGTTTCTGCGCAAAATTCAGCTTAGAAATTTACTCTCCTTTGGACCGGATACTCCACTTATGGAGTTGATGCCGCTGAATGTTGTTATTGGGCCGAACGGGTCGGGTAAATCCAATCTGATTGACGCCATATGCCTGCAACGCGCAAGCGCATCGAACATTCGTGACTTTGTGCGCACGAACGGAGGGGTGAAGGAATGGATATGGAAAGGCGATCCCTTAAGGCCCGCATCCGTTGATTTTTTTCTTTCCACTACGAAACGCCCGCTCGACCATTTTTTAGCGTTCGTGGCAGGAGAGGACGGATTCCGGGTTGACTGTGAGTTGATAATGAGTTGGCCAAAAGACGGAGAAATGGTAGGAGAGCAGATTTATTACAATTATTATCGTGGTAACTCTGATATAACTGTGAACAAAGAGATCCACGTGTTAGACATGGTACACGTCAAGACCGACAGGTCTATTCTTTCCCAACTCCGGGATCCACTTCATTACCCAGAAATCACAGCGTTGGCCGAGCAGTACGAGAACATACGTGTCTATCGTGAGTGGTCCTTTGGGCGAAACACGGTATTTCGACAGCCCCAGGCAGCCGATGGGCGCACCGACCGGTTGGAAGAAGATTTCTCCAATCTCGGCATCTTCCTCAACCGTCTTCGACGTACCCCTCAGGTAAAGAAAAAACTGCTTACCTACTTGCGTGACGTCTATGACGGTATCGACGACTTTGATGTGAGCGTCGAGGGCGGGACAGTGCAGGTGTTCTTTACCGAGGGAGAATTTACTATTCCGGCGACGCGGCTTTCGGATGGAACGTTGCGTTACCTGTGCCTGCTGGCTATCCTCTGTGACCCGACGCCTCCGCCTTTGATCTGTATCGAGGAACCGGAACTTGGCCTCCATCCCGACATTATTCCCAAACTGGCGGACCTCCTGAAAGAAGCTTCACAACGCACTCAACTCATTGTCACCACGCACTCCGACATTCTCGTGGATGCAATGTCGGATCAGCCCGAATCGGTGCTCGTCTGCGAAAAGCACGATGGGCAGACACAATTTAAACGCCCTAATCCTGCGGAACTGAGCGTCTGGTTGGAGAAGTATCGGCTGCATGGAGACATGGATTGTGGCGGACCGTGCCACCCTTCGCGAGATGTATCGAAGCGATTGCCCGCCTGAGCGAGATCATCCCATCCCTATCTACATTATGGAGATCGCATATGAATAATTGGATTACCGGCGCATTGTTTGCGGTCTTCGCCGCGACGCCGCTTCTGGCGCAAACGCCGGACAAAGCGCTGTATCCCGTGCCGAAGAACCTGGGCGATCCCGCCACCCTCGGGCTGGGCATCCAGCGCACCATGACTCTCCTGGCCACCAGCACGCCCCAGCATCGGAACACGGTGAAGATCCTTTTTTATGGCCAGTCGATCACCGAACAGGACTGGTGGCGCGATGTGGCCGCAGATCTCAAGCGACGGTTCCCATACGCAAACCTGACCATCGAAAACCGGGCGCTGGGAGGATTCGGATCGCAACTGCTGGTGAATACGGCCGAGGCGGATCTGTATCCCTTTTATCCGGATCTGATGATCTTCCATGTGTACGGCGCGCACAACACCTACGAAGACATCATTCGCCGCACGCGGGAGCGCACGACGGCGGAGGTCTTGATTCAAACCGATCACGTCACCAACGACGCGGATCTGACCGAAGAGACGGACCCGGCGAAACTCTATCCGAACGGCAAGATCTGGAATTCGTTCATGAACTACCTCTGGCTGCCGACGGTCGCCAGGAAGTACGGATGCGGCATGGTGGATCAGCGCAATCTGTGGAAGCAGTACCTTCGCGACAACAATCTCCATGCGGCGCTGTTGCTCAAGGATGGCGTGCATCAGAACGCGTTCGGCAACTACCTGATGAGCGAGATCGTGAAAGCGTATCTCGTTCGCCGCCCGGACACCCACATAGACCCCATGAACTGCGACACCGTGCGAACGCTCACGGTGGGCAAGGGCGTGCGCTGGCAACATGGCAGACTCTCGCTTCCGTTCGATGGCAACCGCGTGGATGTGATCGTGAAGAACGGCGAACCCCTATCGGCGGCGATCCGCATCGATGGCAAACGCCCATCCGAGATACCGCAGCTCTATGCCTTTACTCCGGCGCTGGCGACTCCGGGCGGCAAATGGCCGGTTATCCTGAAACTGGGATGGGAGAAAACGCTCCAGGTGGAAGATTGGAGCATGCATGTCACAAAGGATCCAACCAATCCTCAGGTGTTTACGTTTACCCTTACCGGTTCCAAAACAGGGCCGGACGGCTCGGGCCGCTCCGATCAGCATTTTGTATCCCACTCGGGCCGCATTGTTATCGATCCAAAGGATTGGGGCGTGGAATTCTCCCTGATGCTGCCGGGAATCAAGCCGCCACCGGACCAGTTCGAGGTGCACTGGAAGGTGATCCCACACTATACGGATACATTTGTCTCTCCGGGAATCCAGGACAAGACGACGGAAACGGTCGTTACGCTTGCGCAAGGGCTTCCGAACGGCCGGCATACGCTGGAAATCAGCGGCGATTCGAAAACGCCTATAGCGGCGATCCGCGTCTATCGTCCGCCCGTCGCCGTGGCGGCAGCTTCCGCGTCGCTAAAATAAGTTGTGGAGTGAAACGGCTGTAATGATAAGATCAATGAGCACTGTGAGAAAAACATCGAGGCAAGAAATGGATAGGAAGGTAAGCAGGCCCGCTATCTGGATTGTCGTATTATCGGGAATAGCCTTTTTGATTTATGGTATGTCTAATGGTGGACTTGGAAGTCTTGGTATGTTTCTCAAGCATGATCGGGTGCAGGGTTTTATTTTCGCTATCGTAGTCATCCTTATTGTCTTGCTGTTCGTGATTAAAGTTAGGCAGCGGCGACCCGATCAGTAGACGCCGATTATTCGGGTGGGGCAAGTAATAAGTACGTGAGTTAGTGTAGGCTACGGCGGAAAATCAGTGGACGGCGAGGCCGACGCACGCGGCAAGGCCGATGATGAGCACGACCGGGACGCGCCGGGAAAGGGCGAGCAGCACGGCGACCACCATAACGAAGAGCCCAATCCCACTTGCGCCGGAACTCGTGAGGAGGTGGGCGAGGACGGTGGCAAAGATCCCCAGAACGGCGAGACTGAGCCCGCGAACGAAACCCTGCACTGCGGGATGCTCGCGGACCCGATGATAGGCGCGATTGACGAGCAGCACCAGCAATGGGGGGAGTGTAATCGCGATCAGAGCCAATAAGGCCCCGAGGAGCCCGCCGGTCAGATAGCCGAGGCAGATGACCCAGAGCCCGTTAGGACCGGGCGAAATCTGTCCCACCAGCATCGCCTCCGCGAACTGCTGCTCGGTGGCCCAATGACGGGGGATCAGATCGGCATGCAGACTGGGAAGGTTCCCGAAACCGCCGGTAGAGAAGAGGGAAGCCTTGAGAAAAAGCCAGAAGTAAACGAAGTAGTTCACGCGCGCGTCGTCTCCCTGTCGGACCGGGCTCGGGACTGAAGCCAACTTGCCACGCCGCCGATCAGCCCACCGCCGATCAGGATAAAGAGGACGGGGATGTGCGGCGCCCTGAGCGCCACGAACCCACTGCCTATCAAAACAGCCAGCGCGACCACTATACTGGAGACGCCCTCCCGCTTGCCCGCGATCAGGATCGGACGCAGCATAGTGAGCGCCGTCACGAATCCTATCCCGACGATTGCGGGAAGCGCGCCGCGAAGCCCGGCCCGGACCCAATGTGCGTGCTGTACGTGAACATAGAGGGCGGTCAGAAGCACGGTCAGCGTGACGCTGGGGATCAACAGTCCGAGCACGCAGACCGCGATGCCCGCCGATCCCCGGAGACGCCTTCCGATCAATATCGTGAGCGCCAGAAGATTGATCCCGGGTACGATCTGCACCAGCGCCCAGTCCCGGGTGAAATCCGCATCGGAAAGCCATCCGCGCTCCGCGATAATGGACTTTTGTATCAGCGCCAGAGTCGCCACGCCGCCTCCAAATGATTGGATTCCGATCCCGAACCAGACCCGAAGCAAGGTGGATAGCGAGGGCGCGGAGAATTGCTGGAAAGATTCTGAAGTGTTGCTCATGATGGACCTTCCGGTTAAGGAATATGGTTTACGTCGATAGGATAATGTACCCTGTTTGCGTCGAGGCTTCGAATGGCTTCACCGCTGTATGAACTTCATCCGGATTCCATGTGTAACATTTCAGGGTTGTCCGTATTTTGCCTTTCTGGCTCGTAAAGAATCGCGTGGAGACTTCATCAACACAACTTAATTCCC
>JBBRKX010000329.1:0-6115 GCA_038231675.1 Chthonomonadales bacterium
CCATGAAAATATTCACTGAACGTGATCAGATCTTTCCAGCGCGCATCCGTCTGAAAGATTTCCGTGCCGCCGTAGACCGGTCGGCGGCCATTCTTGTCCTTCTCGAAAATCGCGATCAGGCGACGCGATAGCTCCACGGAGACCTGCCATAGGGTCATCTCCTTGCCGGATCCGGTCGGGAACTCGACTTTGAAGTCGTCGCCGAAGTAGTAATCGAACTTCTGCAGCGCCTCGATCAATAGATAGTTTACCGGAAACCAGATCGGACCGCGCCAGTTGGAGTTCCCACCGAAAAGAGAAGTCGTCGATTCGGCGGGTTCGTAGTCGATCGTATACGTCATGCCCGCCACGGACAGTGTATAGGGGTGTTCCATGTGATAGCGCGAGAGAGCCCGCAACCCATACGAAGAAAGGAACTCCGCCTCGTCCAGGACGCGTGTAAGAATGCGACGCAGACGAGAGGCATTGACCACGGAAAACAACCTTCGATCCTCGCGCCCCACCCGCGTTACGGAAGCGACCTGCGCACAGAGATCCGGCCGATGTTCGATGAACCATTCCAATCGACGGCGAAAATCGGGAAGCTTATCCAGCACACTGGACTCGATCGTCTCCACGGCCAGCAACGGTATGAGGCCTACCATGGAGCGCACACGGAGTGGAAATTTGCTCCCATCGTTCAGGTTGAGCACGTCGTAATAGAATCCATCCTCGTCGTCCCATAGGTCGATGTCGTCCGTGGAGGATCTTGCCCCGGGCCGATCGTTCATGGCATGGGCGATGTAAAAGTAGTGTTCCAGAAACTTGGTGGCCACGTCTTCATAGGCGCTGTCGTTGGCGGCAAGTTCAAGTGCGATCGACAGTAGATTGAGACAATACATCGCCATCCAGCTTGTGCCGTCGGATTGGTCGATATGACCGCCGAATGGCAGCGGCTTGCTTCGGTCGAAGACGCCGATGTTATCGAGGCCGAGGAAGCCGCCCTGAAAAACATTGCGCCCGTCCAGATCCTTGCGGTTTACCCACCAGGTAAAGTTCAATAACAGCTTATGGAAGATGCGCTCCAGGAATTTGATGTCGCCTACGCCGCGCATCCGTTTTTCGATCTGATAGACGCGCATTGCGGCCCATGCATGAACCGGAGGGTTCACATCTCCGAACTCCCACTCGTAAGCGGGAAGCTGCCCATTTGGATGCATATACCATTCTCGCAGCAGCAACAAAAGCTGGTTCTTGGCGAACTGCGAATCGACGAGCGCAAGGGTGATCGTATGAAAGGCAAGATCCCAGGCCGCGAACCACGGATATTCCCAGGTGTCCGGCATCGACATCACACGCGCATTGTCCACATGCGTCCATTCGTGGTTTCTGCCCTGGCAGCGCCCGGGAGGCGGAGGGGGTTGTGTGGGATCGCCTTCGAGCCATTTGCGTACGTTGTAGTGAAAAAACTGCTTGCTCCATAGCATCCCGGCGAGCGCCTGCCTCTGAATGCTCTTCGCGTCTGGGGATAAAACGGACGGCGCCACGGTGTCGTAAAAGGCGTCGGCTTCCTGAATACGCTGCGCGTACACCTTGTCGAACGATTCGCCCACCCCATCGGTGACACGGTCCTGCTTCGCGAGCCTCAGCCGCACGACCCGCGTCTCGCCAGGCGCCAGCGTCATGTGATACCGCGCGGACGCCTTGGTCCCCGTTCGCGCCGGGTTCACCGCTTCCTGCTTGCCGAGCGTGACGTAATCGTTGATGCCATCCTTGACACATGGGAAGCCATTGCGCCCCTCTGGAGGAAAAAGGCGCTCATGATTGGTCTCGTTCTCCGTAAACAGCAGTTCGTGAGCGTCCGCCTGCTTCTCACAGACGAGCAGGTAGCTCCCCAGGATGGGATGATCGGCCTGGATGGTCGGATTGCCATCCAATTCAGAAGCCGCTTCCTCCCGCGCATGGAGAGCAGGGCGACGATCGTCCTCGCCCCAGCTCCAGGTATTTCGGTGCCAGAGTGTGGGGAGAAGATCGAGGCTCGCGGTCTCCGGTCCGCAATTTACCACCGAAATACGAATGTAAAGGTCTTCCGGGTCGTTCTTGGCATACTCGACAAACACATCGAAATATCGGTTTTCAGCGAACACTCCGGTGTCGAGGAGTTCGAACTCGGGGTCAAGTTTGCCCCGACGTTTATTCTCCTCCACCAGTTCGGTGTAGGGAAAGGCGCGTTGCGGATACTTGTAGAGCGCCTTCATATAAGAGTGGGTCGGCGTGCTGTCCAGAAAGAAGTAATACTCCTTTACGTCCTCGCCATGGTTTCCCTGCGGGCCGGTGAGTCCGAAGGGCCGCTCCTTCAGGATCGCATCTTGACCGTTCCAGAGAGAAAGAGCAAAACACAGGAATTGCTGGGCGTCGCATATGCCCATCAGCCCGTCTTCGTTCCATCGATAAACGCGGGAACGCGCATGGTCATGCGGGAAATAGTCCCATGCGGAGCCGTCGGCGCTGTAATCCTCTCGTACGGTGCCCCATGCGCGCTCACTCAAATAGGGTCCCCAGTGCTTCCAGCGCAACCATCCGGCCGGATCCATTTCATCATCCTGCAGACGCTTCTCTTCTTCCGTCACCTGGTTCCAGCCCCCTTTGTCGTTGCTCCACCGCCCATGTGTTTACCGGCCATGAGGCGAACCACGCGGTCACACGCATTTATGCGACATGTTCCCGTGTTCAATCTTTGTTAGCAGTTCTCTACGCAAGGCGCAATGTCCTACGGAATGTATTGCCGCTCCGGCCCTGAAGAGCGAAACGTGCTGCAAAATTGCCCGTATTACTACAGGGAACGGGCTTAGTAAGCGTCCAGTTCCTCAGGGAGAAGAAATGACTCGAAACGTTATCACAATGTGTGTGACTGGCGCTCTGGCGGCGATGCTGCTGGTCGGCTGCAATCCGCAGGACGCCCATAACCTCGCCGCCGACACGCACAATATCGCCACGGACGCCGGTCGTTCGCTAGGAAACGCCGGGCTGGACAGTAAAGTGGGGCTTGTGCTCGCAAACTGGAAAGGCGTCGATATGAGCGGGCTTCATATCGAAGTGTCCGGTGGCGACGTCACTATCAGCGGCCATGTCCGCAACAAAAATGAGCGCAACACCATCGTAAACTGCGTAAACCATATTCGTGGCGTTACTTCCGTCAACACCGATAACCTGAAGACGGAATAGCAGCGCAACATCATGCGAAAAGCGCTTATTTCCGATCTGCAGGTGAGAAGGAAACGTTACTTCAGGCTCAGTTCCCAGATCGCACAGATGGACAATGCAAAAGTGTGTGCTCTTCTGGATCATCGTGAGTCCGGTGACCAATGGGGCAGAAATCAAACGATTGATCTTGGCCGCTCAAAGGTATTTGTCAAACGGGTTCCCATGACGGACCTCGAACGGGACAACATGTTCTCCACCAGAAACATGTATGCCCTGCCGACCTATTATAACTACGGCATCGGCTCCGCAGGGCTCGGCGTCTTCCGCGAACTTGTGACACATATCAAAACGACCAACTGGGTTCTGGATGGGCAGATTGCCAATTTTCCATTGATGTACCATTATCGTATCGTCCCGTTCTCTGGAACGTGTGCGGATAGGAATATGGACGCTCTCAATGAACACATAGAATACTGGGGCGGTAGTGAAAACATCAGGAATTATGTGTTGGACAGAGCGAATGCGAGACATGAGTTGGTCCTGTTCCTGGAGCACATTCCGCATGACCTGCTATCGTGGCTGCCGGAAAACTTTGGCCGACTGCACCAAACCCTCGATGACTTGCGCACCGCATCCGCCTTTTTAAGGAAGCACGGTATCATTCACTTCGATGCGCACCTTCAAAATGTCGTTACCGATGGGAAACGCGCTTACCTGACCGATTTCGGCCTGACGCTCGATAGAAGCTTTGCGTTGACCCCAGAAGAACATGCGTTCTTGCATCGGCACGTGGATTATGACGCCGGGGAGTTGCTGTGGTGTGTTGGACGCCTCATCATGTTGGCGTACGAGGCATTGTCGGAGAGCGATAGAATCGCCACAATGGAGAAATACGGCATCCCCGAGGGGATGCGGCATGACGCAGCGACGCCCTTGTTGCTGAGCAACATCGAGGCGATCCATGCGGACGGCATCATGAGGCTGGATAAAGTCTATGTCGCCGCCGTGGTCAAATACCGCGCCGTTATTTTGTTGATGCACGACTTCTATGCCGCCCTATGGAAAAATAACCGCAAGGACACGCGCTTTCCTGCCACAAAGCTTCGACGCCTCCTCAAACAGACCGGCTGGTGAAGACCAGCGCATCCCTACTCTTAGAACTCAAGTTGCCGATGCTCCTCATAGATTACATAAGCCTGCAGTTGGCCCACAGGGCTATTTTGCAGGAATGAGGAAGCATTCGAAGGCCATCTTTTTCACCACATTTGTGTTCAAATCAGCAATTCGCGTGGCCTCTAGATCGGGGGGACGCACTTTGGATAGCCAGTTTTGCGTAAAAAGCCATTTATCATCTCGTGCTATATTTGGTTAAGTCATGGAAGCGGGGGTAATAACAGTGGCACAGTCAAAAGTGAATGAAGGAACAGAGGAAGACCTTTCCGCCCATGCTTAGGAGTTCCGCGACTTGCCGAAACTCACCCCTGCCGCTGGCGAGTGCCTTACAAGGGCGGGTTGGATTGTTTGACTTCGGGGATGCTAATCTTTCTGAGAACACAGGCCGAAAGTTTACCGAGTTACTGGTTGAGAAGCACCGAAAAGAGCAGAGTTGAAACATAGGTAAATGGAACTAGAGGTAAAGAATATGGCGCAACCACAAATCTATGAAGGAACCGCAGAAGAGATAGCCGCACAGATTCGCGGCAGCAATCTTGCCGGACGGCTCAAAGCGATTGTTACCCCGGATGAACTCATTGCGCGAAATAGCAACATGCCGAACTTGGGTGACACGCTGGCTGATTTTCTTGCGGAAGTAGACCAAGCCGAATTTACACCGGGCAAGCCTCATATTGATCCCCACGAGCAGAACGTCAGTCGGCTCATTGCTCAGAAGTTTGCCAAGCAGGGACATACCAAGTGACGCTTTATGACGCCGGGCCGCTCTACCCGCTCGTCAACTAAAACGATGCGCATAGCGTTCGCTGTCGTGCGAGCCTTCCGAAACTCCCCTCCCCTTTAATTACGACATGGCCGTGTTTCACAGAAGCCATGTACTTTGCCTATGAAGCGGGAGGATGGCTTATGCAAAAAGCGCTCTGGCAGCTTCTTCGACGTGGCGATCTGCGTTTGCACATCCCAAGCAAAGAGGAAGAAGAGCGAATGCAGGCGCTCATGGAGCAGTACCAAGATACGCGGATGGATTTCGCGGACGCTTCCCTTGTGGCCGCAGCCGAAACACTTTGCATTTCCCGCGTTTTCACCACTGATAGTGACTTCTATGTATACCAGCGATACGGCAACCAACCCTTTGAAGTCGTTCCTTAACCGCGACGTTCTCCCCTCCCATCCCCTCTGGGGAAGCCTCTCCGACATGCGCCTCCTGATTGGGTACTTAACGGATTGAGCTAGTTTTGCGTGATTGTAAGCTTCAAATAGCGGCTTAGCGCGCTTGCACGGTATAAAGGGCATTTCGATACCGAAACGAGATCATCTTGCCGCTGGGAAGCCACTGCATGTGCGTAGGATAAGTCCAATAATCGTCCTCATATCCTTCCACTGTGAAAGTTGGAAGAGGGAAATAACCTATCTCCCGCATATTCCTCCCATCCGCGTCGCAAACCGACAAGGCTACGATTTGCTTGCGTTTTGTCTTTGCGACCGGAGTTGCCTTTTTCGCCCGTCCAACAACCGGAGGAACAGAGTCCTCCGTAAGTAACAATGCGATATGTTTTTGGTAATGTATTGTCTAAAATCCAAAGATACCCAAAGCCAGAGCCATCTCGATCCATTGGGCGTCGTAAGCTCCACCTGGATGTGTCCGCTACCTTATGTGCTTTCGCCATTAAGAGCCCCATTCGGGGCGAATGAGGCAGTCCGCTACACTGGAGGCAGAATCCCGCAACCATCAGCAGTACCGTGACGATGGCGACTATCC
>JBBRKX010000330.1:0-6112 GCA_038231675.1 Chthonomonadales bacterium
GGAACTGGGCCGGCAGACGCGTGCCCAATCGTGACCAGAGAATGCAGACGACGATGTCGGTCTCGGACGGGGGAACGATCTGGTCTTGGAAATGAGAAGAGGCGCGTAAGGGCTCGTGTTCCCAGAGGATGGGTTCGAGCGTGACGTATTCCGAGAATTCGCCTTGCAAGCGTTCGATGACTCGAGCAGCGATCAGACGTTCCTGTCCGACATCGCCTGGCGACGATATGAAGATACGAAGCTTCCGAACCATCCCGCCACACTCTTTCACGGCAGGGGCCGCGCAGCGCGAACATTGCACGATAGTTCGGTAGCGATTTTCCGCATTCCTCCTCGAAGTTTGCGCATGATATCCTCGCCCCTGCGTAGCATTGGAATAGAAAACGTCTTAACCCCAGAAGGAAAACCATGAAAACACCCATCCTCACCCTCGCCGCGCTTACCGCGATTCTGCTGTCCGCGTCCGTGACTCTTGCCGCGCCACCCGCGCCGGGCACGGTTCACGTCCGTGGGACGATTCGGAGCCTCAAGGGCGGCGTCCTGACCGTCAGGTCAGATTCGGGTCTGGTTCGGGTGCAACTTCCTGCGAAAGCGCCGGTCGTGAGCGTCCTTCCGTCGGATCGAGCGCACGTCAAGGAAGGCTCCTTCCTCGGCATCGCCTCCGTGCCTGGAACCGGCGCGGCCCGGCGTGCCCGCGAGGTCGTTGTCTTCCCGGAAGCGGCGCGCGGCACGGGTGAGGGCAACTATGACTGGGATTTGCCCGGAATGGGCGCGTCTAAGATGCCCAATGGCGCGGCAAGTCAATCTCGGATGACGAATGGCGCCGTTTCCCACTCCCGTATGACCAATGGAACAGCCCGTATGACGCACAGAGCCGCTTCGGGTTCGCGTATGACAAATGGCACGGTCAAGGGCGCTGGGACGTCTGAACTGACTCTGGAGTTCAAGAACGGCAGCGGCAAGGGAACGCAAAAGCTCACGCTTCCGGCGGGGATTCCGTTCGTGACATTCGCGCCGGGTCAGATGTCGCAACTTACCCCTGGCGCGCATGTCGTCGTCTTCGGCCATCGCGGGGCAGGCGGCGTTGTAGCCGCCGACCGTGTGCTGGTCGGCAAGGACGGTTTAGTCCCGCCTATGTAGGCCGAAACCCGACATGTTGGTTATACCAGGAGAGGAGTCTTGCGTCGAAAGACTCCTCTTCCTGGCGCTCTTTGCACATGATAGCGAAGCGCAAGAAAGGAAAGCCATGGCTCAGATCAAGGTGTACGGGCTTGCCGAGAACCTCAATTCCATCAAAGCCCGACTGTCGGATATCATTCACTCCTGTGTTGTGGACGCGCTGCAGTTTCCGCCGGGCAAGCGTTCGCATCGCTTCTTTCCCATGGATAGGTCCGACTTCTAGTTCTTGAGCGCGACGACTGAGAAGGACACCATCAACGAGATAAGTATGTTCGAAGGGCTGACGGTGGAGACGAAGAAGCAACTGATTCGCTTGCTGTTCGCACGTACCCATGAGGCGCTGGGCCTTGCTCCGAACGAGCTGGAAATCACGATCATGGAAACGCCACGCCACAACTGGGGCATTCGTGGCGCGCCGGCGGATGAGATCGGCCTCAGTTACAAGGTGGAAATTTGAACCGTACCTATGCACACGCGCTATTTTGGTTGTGTCTGTACAGGGAACGAAAGGGAAACTATGGCTCGGAAGAGCGTGGTTGTGGGCGCCTGGGCGCGAGATGGGTGTCCGCGAAGGCGAGGTATTGGGTCCAGTCGAAGTCCGTGACATCATGCCGACCGGAACGGACATGGTATCCGATTCCGCCCTGCACGGAGTGATTGACCGGAGGCCACGTTTCGGTGGGAAGACCCGTGACTCCGAACAGACGGTACACCGGTTCCACGGCTCTGGCGGCCTCGAACTCCCCTTCCGGGTCGGCCCCGGTGTCCTGCGCGGCGCTGGCGATATACAGCGGCCGTGGAGCGATCAATGCCAGCATCATGTGCTGGTCGAATGGCAGGGTCGTATCCAGATCATTGTACTTGCGGAAGTTGGAGCAGTACCAGTGTGGGAAGACGGTATTCAGGCGTCGGATATTTTCACCTACGCCGCGACGGAACAGTTTCGCGCCGCCGGCTCCTGATTCGTTGCTGATCACCATCGCGAATCTGGGGTCGGTCGCTCCAGCCCATAACGCCGCCTTGCCCAGACGCGACCACCCGAAGACCGCCACGTGCTTTGCGGCTATTCTCCTGTCGGTCGTCAGGTAATCCATTGCGCGGCTCAGGCCCCACGCCCAGGCCGCGATCGTGCTGAAATTGTCACCGCGTGCGTGGAGTTGTGGGTAGAGCGCTCGAACGCTGTCCTTATAGCCGTCCGCCGTGTCCGGGTCGAGATCTCCCCGGTATGCGGTGGCCACCGCATACCCCCGGGCGAGGATCCTTTCCACGGGCCACTGGCTTGCATTTATTCCCCGACAGGCCTCTGTCGCGCGATGGTCCTTTACGCCCGAAAGGTCGACATAGGGGTTATTGTCGCCCGATTCCATCCAGCGAGAGGAAATCCGGATTCCGGGATCGGAATGGATAGCATGGTTTCCCCAAAAGTTAAGCCCCAGGATGGTCGGAACGGGGCCTTTCACCCGGTTCGGAGTATAGATCAGAAGATCCATGTGCGGACCGGTTGGCTCCCCTGTGAAGGAGATGGTAATCTGTTTGCGGGTTGCCAGGCCGCCTAATGCATTCGAGTCGATGTCGAAGACGTGAAACGTCATTTTCCTCGGACGGCCTGGAGACTGCCCATACATTTCGCGCGTAAAAAGATCCAGCAACTCTTTCCGACGTTGCGTGCGCCATACCGTAACGGAAGTCACTTCCGATCCGTCGTTCATGCGAAGAGGATCTGGGGCCGATTCCATCATCATCGTCAGGTTGTTCACTTTCTTATCGCCTACAGCCGAACGAAGCGAGCATGCATGCGTCGTGGATGAAACCACGCACGGGAAGGGCAAAAGAAAGAGCACGATTAAGCGGTACAATGTTATTTTAGGGAACATGAGGGTTACATCGAAACTGTCCGAACGATTCTTTCCGGCGCTGCATCTCTACCAGTAGATACGACCGAAGTGTTCTGATCCCCTGCATACGGTGGCGTTCCTACCGTCAAAACGTTCGGGCGAGGGGATCTGAGGGGTGGAATACAATCCATGCGTGTTGTAACGGCCGCAGAAATGCGGGCTCTGGATCGGCGGGCAGTGGAGAACTTCGGGATACCGGGCGTCGTACTCATGGAAAACGCTGGACGCGCGGTCATGGAAGCGGTGAAGCGACGTTGCGGTTCCCTCTACGGTAAGCGCGCCGATGTCTACTGCGGCGCGGGCAACAACGGCGGAGATGGGTTTGTCGTGGCCCGCTTGCTCCACCTTTCCGGCGCACGCGTGTCCGTGATTCTGATCGCCGCGCGTGACGCGTTGAAGGGCGATGCACGGGTTCATTTTCACGTTTTGGAAACGCTCGGGATTCGCATCGTAGAAGCTCCTCAAGGGCCTGAAAACGAAGCCTCGAACGCTGAAATTATAATTGATGCTCTGTTGGGCACCGGTATTCAGAATGCGCTGCGATCGCCCTATGCGCGTGCGATCACCAGGATCAACGGGGCGGGGCGGCCCGTGATCAGCGTGGATATCCCTTCGGGTGTAAACGCGGATACCGGGGAGACGCACGGGGAAGCGGTTCGCGCAACGGAGACCGTAACTTTCGGATACCCGAAATTAGGCCACTACCTGTTTCCAGGCGCGCATTGTGTTGGTAGCCTCTTTGTCGATCGAATCGGCTTCGATTGGGATATCCTTTCGGAAGATGCGCGCATTGAACTCGTGGTTCTGCCTGGCATTCCCAGTATTTCCGAAGGTCGCGCGTGGGGCGAAGACTACGTCCGACGCTTTGCCGACACACGGTTGCTCAAGCCACGCCCTCCCAATTCCAATAAAGGGGACTTCGGACACGTCGTCGTGGTGGCCGGATCCGCAGGCATGGCGGGCGCGCCCGCCATGGTGGCACGGTCCGCGCAACGTTCCGGCGCGGGTCTGGTCACCGTGCTTTCGCCCAAGGGAGTCCAGCCTACGATTGCCTCCAAGCTCGACGAACAGATGACGCTGCCACTTCCCGAGGAGGAGGGAGCCGTTTCTCTCCTGGCCTTCGACAAAATCCAGGAGTATGCCAACCGGGCGACGGTACTGTGCGTTGGGCCGGGCCTGACCACGGCGGAGGGGGCGACCGCGCTCGTTCATCGTATTATCGCGGAGATCGAAAAGCCACTGGTTCTGGACGCGGACGGCCTGAATGCGCTGGCAAAGAATCCGACCTGCGCCGCGAAGCGTAAGGGAAACATGCGAACGCCGCTTATTCTAACGCCACATCCCGGCGAAGCCGCGCGATTGCTCGCAACGTCTATTCAGGCGGTGGAAGCGGATCGAATCGCTTCGGTCCGAGAATTGGCAAAACGTTATGGTGCGATCGTCGTTCTTAAGGGACGCTACACCGTCGTTGCAGACCCAGAAGGTAGGGTACGTATCAACAGTACCGGGAATCCGGGTATGGCGACCGGCGGCATGGGAGACACGCTTACTGGCATTGTCGGAGCGTTGTTGTCACAAGATCTCGCGCCGGCGAGGGATATCACCGATGAGGAAGCGTATCGGTCCGCAATCGCGGATCCGCTGGATGTGGTGGCGCTCGCGGTGGCGCTGCATGGATTTGCGGGCGACCTGGCCGCACACTCCATTGGGGAGACAGGCCTGTTAGCAGGAGACGTAATCGACTGTTTGCCGGCGGCGCTGCGACGCCTCAAGGGAGAGAGATGAGCACCTGTCGAAAGTTTTGTACGGCCATTACGGCCCTTTTATTGCCGCTGGGGGGCCTGATCCTCCACAACCCGGCCCTGGCGCAGGCGCATGCGCTCGCCGCTTCCACCACCCCCACACCAACGTCGTCGCCGGTTGGCGCCACCCTGCAGATACGCAAGGCACTGCCAGGCGACTTTATGTACCGCTTCATCAAGGGCACGCAGCCGATTTCCGCTCCCGCCCCGCTTCCCGCTTCCGCCGGCAATAATAGTCCGATCGCGATCGCCGTCCCGGCTGGAGTGAACGTAAAGCAGGCGCAGCTTGAGATCCTCGATATGAACCGGGGGAACGCCGCCCGTCTGCCGATCGTGGGGCAGGGCGTGACCGATCTGACCGAGGCAAGCTTTCGGTACGTGCAAGTAGTCTATGTTCCGGTCCAGTCCGGTGGAAAAGCCACCCTTGGGGTACAGGTGACGCTCACCGATGCCGACAAGACGATCAATCAAAGTTGGCTGCTGAAGGCGGCCGATAACGGAGTCGCGCAGTTTACGGATGTACCTCTGGGAGAGCCCGTCACCGTGACCGTGAGCTACGGCGGCAACGCGCCAAAGAGTCAGACGGATACCCTCACATTAAACCATCCCGTCGATGGAGTGCATTGGAGTCCCATCCTGGTGGAGTGGCCGGACGTGAAAACCCTGGCGTCGCCCATAAGCACGGGGCAGCCCGCGATCGCTTCCACAAGCCCGGCGCAGCCACACACACCGAACTCAACGTCTCCGCCCGTGGAAGTCAATGTCCCCACCAATCCACTGGTGACTCTAGGTGGCCTGGTGATCGATCTGGCCTTCCTGGCCGCTGTGGGGTACGGTGTCTACTGGCTTTACACGACAGGGCGTTTGAAACAGCTTCTCGACCGCCTGGGAATACAAACGGCTCCGGTGGTCGCGACCGGTCCGGGGCCGAGCCCGTTTACGGCGCAGGAGCGCGCTTCGATCACACCGATTACCGAGGGAACCGCAGATCCATTTATTGGTGGAGCCGGTTCCAACGGCGCGTCGTACCATGCGCCCACGACCGGACCCCGATTGATCGGATCCGCCGGAACCTACTCTGGTTCCGTGTTCCCGCTTTCCCCTGGTTCCGGGGATATCGGCCGGGACGCGTCGAACGCGGTCCCGCTGCCTCAGGATACAAAGGTATCCCGCAAGCATGCCACGCTACAGACCGGAGGCGGCGCGACCGTCGTCGTGGATAATGGCTCTTCGAAC
>JBBRKX010000331.1:0-6106 GCA_038231675.1 Chthonomonadales bacterium
CGTGGTGTCTTCGGTCAAGCGTTCCCCACGCCACTTCAGTTTCTCGGCCGCCTGGCGCATCTCGTCGCCAAATAACGTCTCGATATTGTGTGCGGCATTGCGTGGGTCGGCAAGCGCGATCGGTGTTAGCTCAACTGCATGCGCTCCCTGGGCGCAACACATCAACCCCACCAGGACCGTGAGCACCGATAGCCCGCTCTGTCTTACGTGCCGACAGAACCACTTCACCATGGGAAACTTTCCTTTCGGGTACAGTCGGATGTTCGAGGGACCCATCGCACCCGCCGGTCGCCGCCCACATGCGCCAGCCGGCTTCTGCGGCAGTGCGGCGACCATGACAGGGGCCTTTGGCCATCGAGCATAAGACCATCGTCCCGCGAAAATTAGGATAGGTTAGATCGCTTGGCATAGGAGAACGCTGAATTCAAAACATCATCATGTGATGTGGCGAATGGTTCCATACTGAGGTAAACACCCATTAGGACAATGACATCCAACGAATGTTACGCTTTTTGATTTGAAATGCCACCACGATATCCACACACCACGGACATTAGGAACCGCGCCTCGTTTGCAAAGATTCTCACAAACTTTAATGTTGCGTTCCCAAAGGCTCCGACAGGAAAGCAAGGGTCGGTTGGAGAACTCCTTCAGGGACACAGCATACCAGTACGCTGTCTCCCGCGCGGAGTGACAGTATGAGGCGCCGGTTGCGCGAACGGAAGGAACAGAGATGAGCGAAGTCCACAAGGTTTCCGGCGAAGTTCGGATCAGGAGCGGCAAATAATGCATACCGTCACGTTAATTCCGGGAGATGGGATCGGTCCGGAAGTGTGTGAGGCTGCGGTCAAAGTGATCGCCGCCACCGGAGTAAAAATCGAATGGGAGCGCATGGAAGCCGGCGCCGAGGTGATGACGAAATACGGCACGCCTGTTCCGGACGAAGTCATCAACTCCATTGTCAAGAATCGTGTCGCATTGAAGGGCCCTATCACGACCCCGGTCGGCGGAGGGTTCGCAAGCGCGAACGTTGCACTGCGTAAGCGGTTGAACCTGTACGCCAACGTACGGCCGGCCAGAACCATTCCAGGCGTTAAATCACGCTACGACAACGTCAATCTCGTAGTCGTCCGGGAGAATAGCGAAGATCTATACTCCGGTCTGGAGCACATTGTCGTGCCCGGTGTCGTGGAAAGCCTCAAAATCATTACGGAGAAAGCCTGTTTGCGAATCGGGAAATTCGCCTTTCTGTATGCGCAGAGCTGGGGTAGAAAAAAAGTTACGGCCGTGCACAAAGCGAATATCATGAAGCTTGCGGACGGCCTTTTCCTGGAATGCGTGCGCCGGGCGCACCGGGAGTTTCCAGAAATTGAATATGAGGAAATGATCGTCGATAACTGTTGCATGCAGCTTGTCATGCGCCCGGAGCGCTTCGACGTCATGGTGATGGAGAACCTGTACGGAGACATTATTTCCGACCTTGCCTCCGGCCTCATCGGCGGATTGGGACTGACGGCTTCGGCAAATATCGGTGAGGATGGCATCGCGATGTTCGAGGCGGTCCATGGTTCCGCACCGGATATCGCGGGCAGAAACCTGGCCAATCCGGTAGCGGTCATCCTGTCGTCGGCGATGATGCTCAGGCATCTTGGAGAAGGCGATTCTGCCCACCGCATCGAGCATGCGGTGGAAACGGTGCTGGCGGAAGGCGCGTTTATGACCGGAGATCTTGGAGGAACCGCGAAAACGACGGAGATGACGGACGCCATCGCTTCCGCTATATAACGCCCGTTCCATAAGAAAATGCCCATTAGAGTTGTCCGGATAAGACCGGACAACTCTAACGGGCAAAGGCGCTATCCAGGTAAACGCAGGTCGCCAAGATTCGGCAACGCATCGGGCGCCGCCTCGCTGGCTTCTTTATTTTCCTGACGTATCTGTTCGAAAACCTCTTTGCGATGCACGGTCACCGTACGTGGCGCACGAATGCCAAGCCGGACCTGGTCCCCGCGCACTTCCAACACAACGATCTCTATGTCGCTGCCGACCATAATACTCTGGTCGGGCTTCCTTGTGAGCACGAGCATTTATTCGCCCTCCGTGGCTGCAAATGCAAACCGAAACTGGATCGCTCCCTAACCTCCCTGTCCTTGCGATATTCGGTCGGGTTTGGATACTATCCATCATTATCGGGTTGCCTGCATCGCCGCTAGAGGGTAAATCGAATTTGGCGGTGTTTTTGTTCCAGTATTATCCTCGTTCGTCCATGGCCCTCGCAAAGAGCGAAGCATCTCAGACCGTGGAAGCCTGAGAATTTCCCGGCTCCGACTCCATGCCGATAGCATTGGCGACCAGTTGCCCGGCACGAGCGAGCTCATCTATTATCCGATGCCGAGTGCCGTAATGATCGTCCTGAACAATGACCTGCTTGCCCTGCCTGGTGACGCTGTTGATGACCACGGGGCCCAGCATGTTCACCGTCATATCCCTGGGACTGGTCCGCGGCACCGTCACGATCACAAACAGCAGAGTCGAGGTTTCTTTCGTCACGCCAAGCTCGCGTGCGTCTCCGTCGGAGATCGTGGGAGCATAGTCCGGCCTTACCTCGATCGGCTGCACCACAAGAAAGGCGAGCGATGGTTCATCGATGGACTGAAGCCAGCGAAACGTGCTGTTGTCATCGTGCCGAACAACGACATAGCGTTTACAGTGTTCGAAGCCGATGAGGCCCTCCCTCAGAGTGAAGACCAGCCCTTCCTCGACATCCAATGTGCCGAACCGCGTCGTCGGTATGCGGAGCGTTCCGCTTTCCGTCCCGCCGAGCCGCATTGGTTCGTTCGCCCATGTGGGACCGCCCCCCGGCGCCGTTTCACGCGCACCGTCCAGGACATGCCCCGTCACATATCGATCCAGTATCATTGACATAGGATTGTTCGCTCCAAAAAGGATTTGGGAACCGCTCTAGTGCAAGCGGTTCAGATCTATTTCAAATAGTCCAACAGGCTGTTCTGAAAGGTCTTCGCCGTGGATTGGATGGCGGCCTGATACGCCGTTTGCGCGGACTGCAAGTCGATCACCGCCTGCGGTATGTTCGTATCTTGAATTGTGGACATCAACTGTGTATAGTTGATCTTAGTCAAATCGTTTCTCTGCGTTTCCGAAGTGATGCGGTTGATTTTCGAGCCGATATCCGCGCGCGTATTGACAATGTTGTTCAACTGCACGTCGAGTTGCGCCAGATCGGTTATTGAAATTTCCGAGGTGGCCCCCGACGCGACATCGTCGCGAACTTTTGTAAGCGTCGCCAGCAGCGGCGTCAAGACTTTGTCACCCGATACATTCACCGTGAGCGATTCGCTTCTGCCTATGTCCAGGTTGACGGCGTCGTTTCCTTTCGCCTGCGTCCCGCCAGTATAAGTAAAGGTGGTCCCTGCTGCCTGCAGCGGAGCCGTCCCCGTCCGCTGTCCGCCGAATATATACTGCTGACCATAGGTCGAGTTCCCGATACTTCCCACCTGGTTGATCGCATCCTGCACCTGATTTGCAAGGTTTGGGAGCGTATTTTGATCCAGCGTGCCGTTCGCCGCCTGCACGGCAAGGCTGCGGACCTGCCGGGTAATGGTGTCGATGCTGCTCATCGCCGTTTCCGTGGTGGCGAGGATACCCTTGGCCTGATTGAGCGTTTTGGTGTATTGTTCGTTCTCCGCAAGGCGCGCCTTGAACTCCAACACTTGCTGCACGCCCACCGGATTATCGGAAGGTGCATTGATCTGCGTGCCGCTGCTGATTTTCTGCTGGGCGGTATCGAGACGCGAATAGGCGTCGTTGATATTCGCCAGAGAGCTGTCGAGCACCTGGTGTGTACTGATTCTCATGGGCCTGAAAATCTCCTTAATATGAGATCGATCTTAAGCGCCGCCGCAGGCCGGTCATGCGCCTATTCCTGGGATAACAGTCCTATTACAATCCGGTCAACAGACCGTTTACGATCGTGTTGAGCACGCTGTCCATCGTATTGATGACCCGCGCTGCCGCTTGATAGGAACGTTGATATTGAAGCATCTTCGTCAGTTCTTCGTCTAGATTAACCCCGGACACCGAGGACTGCTGATTTTGAAGCTGTTGAACAATCTTCTCCTGGCTGCTCGCCTGGTTGGTGTACGACTGCGTGTCGGCCCCGATGATGCCAATTCGGGAGTTATAGTAATCGTCCAGAGTCGCATTGCCGATTACCGGAGTGCTGGTCAGCCTGGCGATCGCCGTGGCATTGTCTCCGTTGCCGGAAGCGAACGTGTTGCCCACGGATGGCGCCGCCGCCGCCGCGATGACGTTTAGATTCGATTTCACCGCAGCGCTCACATCGATGGAGGCCGCGTCCGTTCCGCTGAAGAATGCTCTCCCTGTCTGCCCATCGAGGCCATATCCCTGCGCATGCACGGTGTTGACCGCGGTGATGACATTGTTTGCCAGAGTATTCAAATCCGACTGATAGCCCGCCACAAGCGTGGAGGCTTTGACCAGACCGTACAACTCGCCCCCACCGAGAGTGATCTGTTCTCCGGATGCGGTAAGAAGACCGGGCTCCGAACCGGGCGGCGTTGCCTGGGTCGGCAACGCGTTCGCCGAGTCCCCGTCCACAAGCGTAAATCCTGAGATACGCACATTCACTTCGCCCGTGGGATGCCCCGTCTGCGGGTTCTTAAGGTAAGAGACGTTAATATCGACCTGACTGCTTAAGCTGGCCAGCAATTGATCTCGCCGGTCCTGTAGGTCGTTCGGGTGTTCGCCATTCGCAACGCTGAGCCCGATCTGCTTGTTGAGATCCGCAATCTGACCGGCAATGGTGTTCACGACCCCGACGCCCGCCGCGACCTTCGCGGATATCTCCGGGTTGATCTGGTTGAGAGCCGTGCTGACCGAGCGAAACTCGTTCGCAAGAGCCTCGGCGTTATTGAGTACCGTGGAACGGATCCCGACATTCTCCGGGTTGGCCGCAAGATCGCTGAAAGAATTTAGAAATGTGCTGAGTTGTGTTCCCACGCCCGTTTTGGTATTCGGTTCGCCATAAGCCTGTTCTACTTCCGTCAGCGTGTCCCGTAGTTTGTTGAGCGCACCCTGATCCCCATTCGCACTGTAAACCTGCTGATCTACAAAGCTGTCACGTACGCGGTTTATGGCCACCACGGAAACTCCGGTGCCCACCTGCCCGGCCGCAATGGAGCCTGAACCATAGGATATGGGCTCCGACGCGGCGATATCGACGATCTGACGGGTGTATCCCGGCGTGCTCACATTGGCCGTGTTTTGCCCGATCACGTCGAGTACGGTCTGACTGGCCGTAAGCGCCCGTGATCCAATCTCAATGCCCGCAAAAGTGGATGCCATGCGTGTCGTCTCCTTATCAGGCTCTGCTGTCTATGTAAAAGGATGGAGGGGCGATGTGAGTCAGGTTCGTCCCATACCGCGCCGGTTGAAGGGCTACATTGGTCAAAATATCCAGACTGAACTTGACATATTCAAGCGCCTTGTCGAGCAATCGGTGATTGGTCTCATTGAGAGCCGAAAGCCGGGCGCTCACTTTCAATATTTCGTTCCTCGTTCGCACCAGGGTTTCCCGCTCACGAGCGGGAAGTGCGGGAAGAGCGCTTACAAGCGTTGGCGCCGCCTCTTCTCCCGCCTGCCGCTCGATATCCGCCGTGATGATGAGACGGGCGGCTTCCAGAGTTTCCTGGTGGTGTACACACTGCTGCTGCGCCTGCTGGATACGCGTGAGCGCGGCGACATCCCCACGCATAATGACTTCCGTTTCTTCTAGTGTTAGAACCATAAGCCGTTTGCAGGTAACGAGTTGGTCCTGCAGGTTGCGGCGGAGCGCAGCCGCGCTTTTATCGAGTCTGGGCATCTAATTTATCCCCCTCCATCGCCTTCAGATCGGCCGGGATCAACCGCTCCAATGAAGCGTACAGTGTCTTGGCCAGTCCGAACGAGCCGGTCTGGCTCATCTGCTCCGCCATCTTTTCGTCCGACATTTCGGTGTACATTTTGTTTTCCTGGCTGCTTCCGGATAGGGCGCTGGTTCCCGCCAGGGTCTTTCTCGATTCCTTCA
>JBBRKX010000332.1:0-6105 GCA_038231675.1 Chthonomonadales bacterium
ATCCAGGTTCTTCGGGTCGCCCTGGACTACAATGCGGTTCATGTTGATCGAGTGATTGAACTCGCCGGCATCATAATGCCGATCCGACTGGACCCACAGCCTTCCCATGGCATCCGCCAGCACCATGTCCGTGAGCGCCTGCTGCGACAGCTTGACGTTGCTAAGATGCGCAGTTTTCGGTTTCCCGGCACGCTTATGCGAGAATGAAGGAGCGCCGGGGGGCGCTTCGTTCTGTGCCACGCAGACCCCGGCGACACCGAAAAACAGGACGATTCCGGCAAACCATCCTACCCCTCGCTTAGATCGGCGCCCCCCGGCAACGGCATGCCTTCGCGCTATCTTCATTCGAAATGCATCATTACAATGTCTCACCATACAATGTCTCACCATACGGACCTCATCTCTCGAAAAGCCATTACGGCCTGCCTTGCTTTGCAGTAGGTCTGACGGATTCCAGGTTTCGAAGCACGTCCGCCGCAGCCAATCGCACCGTGGCGTCTCTGTGCTTCAAAAGAGTCCGCACCCTGGGGATCGCACGCGGATCTCCTATACGACCGAGCGCAAGGACCGCAGCTTTGGGGATTGCCTCGTCGCTATCGTTGAACACCGCGCACAACGCCGGAACCGCCGATCGATCGCCGATCTTTCCCAATGCTTTCGCCGACTGCTCGCGAATATCCTCGTTGGGATCTTTGAGGCCTTTGAGGAGCGCGGGCACCGCGCGTCGGTCCCGAATATTTCCCAGCGCCTGAGCGGACAGCCAGCGCACCAGAGTGATCCGATCTTTTAGCGCATGGATGAGATCCGGCACGGCGGCGGGATCCCGTAAATATCCCAGCGCGCTCGCCGCAGAGGAGCGGATCGAACGATCGCTCGAATGAAGTCCTTCTGCGAGAACCCCCGTGGCGCCATGGTCGCCCAGAGCGCCCAGCGCATAGGCGGCGTAAAAGCGCTCCCCATACAACCCGTCGGAAGTGGGCGCCCGAAGGATCTTTGCAAGCGCCGGCACCACGCTCCGGTTTCCGATCCGAGCCAATGCGACCGCGGTAGCGGACTGCTCTGTGAGGCTCCGGCCATGCAGTCTGGAAACCAGTAAGGGCGCGCTTGCGGCATCGCGAATCGCGCCCAGCCCTATGATCGCCTTGAGTCGCACCCGGGCGTTCGAGTCGTTTAACCGGTCTTTCAACGCGTCCGCGACATGCGGATCTCCGAGTGTGCCCAGGGACTCGGTTGCGGCGGTACGGACTTCCACACTGGAATCGTGCGACGCGGTGACGAGCGGATTTGCAGCCCGTCGATCGTTCAGAAGCCCCAGCAGCAAAGCCGCCCCGGCTCTGCGGCGCGCCTGACTATCCTTCAGCGTGGCGATCAGCGCGGGAACATCGCTCTTGTTTTCCACCAGGGAAATCGCGCGGATCGCCTGACGCCGCACCGACTCGACGGGATCGCCCATCAAAGGGATGAGCGCTGGAATTGCTTTGCGCGTATGCGCTTTGATCAGCCCCTCGATAGAATCGGCCCTTACCGCGACATCAGGCGAATCCAGACTTCGGATCATCAGATCGACGCGGTCCGCACGCATGGGCAGGGCGAGCACGACCGCTCCGGCGAAGATCAAACAAATGCGTAATGTGCAAAACGTTCCGGTTCTCAACGGCCGTCGTCCCTTCCCATTCGGGTAGGCGCAGCCTTCAGGCTGTACAAGCCTAATCGAGCGCGCTCAACCTCTCATCGATTAGGCGATTCACTTCCTGTGGGTCCGCTTTGCCCTGGCTTCCCTTCATTACCTGGCCAACAAGAAAGCTTTTTTTCTGCGTCAGGCCCTTTACCTTGATATCGGCCACGACGTTCGGATTGTCGGCAATCGCCTTATCGATCAGGGCAATGATGGCGCCGGTGTCCTTGATCGCCTTCCAACCCTTCTCTTCCACGATTTCGATCGGGTCCCGCCCGGTCCGGAACATTTCATCGATCAGCGATTTGGCGATCTTTCCATTAATGGTTCCGTCACCGATCAACTTGATCATGTCCGCAAGTTGTTCGGGGCGGATCGGAGACCTCGAGATATCGGTTTCCGACGTATTCAGAAGGCGCGCTAGATCTCCCATGGTCCAATTGGCCGCCGCCTTAGGGTCGCCGGATGCTCTGGCCGCCGTTTCAAAGAAATCCGCGAGCGCCGGCGCATCCGTCAGGTAGGCCGCATCGTACGGCGGAAGTCCAAAATCCCGTTCGAAGCGCTGTTTCCGCGCGTCCGGAAGTTCAGGAAGCGTCTGTCGGATCTCCTCGATCCACTCCTCGGTGATCTGCAACGGCACCAGGTCGGGTTCCGGGAAGTACCGATACTCCTGCTCCACTTCCTTGGATCGCTGCGAAAAGGTCATCTGCTTGGCTTCGTTCCAGCCACGGGTCTCCTGCGGGATGCGTTCGCCACGCCCCAGAAGCTCCGCCTGCCGTGCCACCTCGTAGTCGATCCCTTTTTGTACGGCGCGGAAGGAGTTGAGGTTCTTGATCTCGGTTTTTGTCCCGAATGTGTCCGAGCCGATGACACGAATGGAAACATTCGGCTCGCATCGGAGAGAGCCCTCTTCCATTTTGCCGTCACACACTCCAATATAGGTGAGAATGGCGCGCAGTTTCAACAGGTAGGCACGCGCCTCGTCCGCAGAATGGATATCGGGCGGGAATTCGGTGACGATCTCCATCAGCGGGACGCCGCTGCGGTTCAGATCGACGAAGCTTTCGTTGTCGCCGCCCGGCACATGGAAGAGTTTGCCGGTGTCTTCCTCCAGATGAATGCGCCGGATATGCACCCGCGTGGGCTTGCCATCCACCTCGATGTCCAGCCAGCCGTTCACCCCGATGGGAAAGTCATACTCGCTGATCTGATAGCCTTTCGGCAGATCCGGATAGAAGTAGTTCTTTCGATCGAATTTGGCGACGGGATTGATCCGGCAGTTCAAAGCGAGCGCGGTGCGCATCACATGTTCGACCGCCTTTTTATTCATTACCGGCAAAGCGCCGGGCATGCCCAGGCATACGGGACAACAGCGCGTGTTCGGCTCGCCGCCGAATGCGTTCCTGCATCCGCAGAACATCTTCGACTCGGTCAACAGCTCCGCATGACATTCCATTCCAACCACGGGCTCATACTCAGGCATTAACGCAAACTCCTCGATCCGCTACGTTTATAAAACGCGGCCGTAAGCGTTGACGCTCACATCCGCAAGGGCGCCATTACAGTGTTGGCCGCCGGGTGTGCCAATCCGTGGCGGCTTCGTATGTGTGCGCGATACGGAAAACCGTTGCTTCGTCGAAGGGTTTGCCGATGATCTGCAGCCCGACGGGCAGGCCGCCCGCGAAGCCGCACGGCAGCGACAGGCCGGGCAGACCGGCCATATTGACCGGGATCGTGCAGATGTCGGCCAGCTTCATTTCAAGCGGATCCGCCTTTTCCCCCACGCGAAACGCGGTCACGGGCGATGTCGGCGTGACGATCGCGTCGAACGTCTCGAATGCCCTGTCGAAATCCCTTCGCAGCAGCGTGCGCACCTGCTGCGCCCGCCTGTAGAACGCATCGTAATAGCCGGCGGACAGCGCATAGGTCCCGATCATGATACGCTGCTTCACTTCCGCTCCAAACCCCTCGTCGCGCGTTTTTTCCATCAGGCCGATGTGCCCCGCAAGCTCACGCGACCGAAGACCATAACGAATGCCGTCAAAGCGTGCAAGGTTGCTGCTGGCTTCTGCGGGAGCCAGGATATAGTAGGCCGCCAGCGCGTACTCCGTATACGGCAGAGAACACTCTTCCGCAATGGCGCCCAGTTCCGTCAGTTTGTCGATCGCCGCACGCACGGTGGCCCCGACTTCGGCGGAGACTCCGCTGCCGAAATACTCTTTAGGGACTCCGATCCGCAGCCCCTTTATCTGGGGAACACAGCTCGCGGTAAAGTCCGGCACGGACACATCCGTGGAAGTGGAGTCGAGAGGATCATGTCCCGCGATCGCATTGAGCAGTTCGGCGCAATCCCGCACATCGCGTCCGAAGGGCCCGATTTGATCCAGCGAGGAGGCATAAGCCACCAAACCATACCGACTCACGCGCCCATAGGTGGGCTTCATTCCTACCACGCCGCACAGCGCGGCGGGCTGGCGGATCGAACCGCCCGTATCGGACCCCAGGGCGAGGGGCGCCTCACACGCGGCGACAGCTGCGGCGGAACCTCCCGAAGAGCCGCCGGGCACGCGATCAAGGTCCCACGGGTTGCGCGTCGTATGGTATGCGGAGTTTTCGGTGGACGATCCCATCGCGAACTCGTCCAGGTTCGCCTTCCCCACAAACACCGCCCCCGCGCTTCGCAGCCGTGCGATCACGGTGGCATCATAAGGAGAAACGAAATTCTCGAGGATTTTCGAGCCGCAGGTCGTCTTGACGCCCTGGGTGTTGAGATTATCTTTCAGAGCAATGGGGATTCCGGCAAGCGGTCCCAGCGCCTCCCCGCGCCGTCGCCGTTCGTCCACGGCATCTGCCTGGGCAAGAGCCAGGTCGGCAGTCACCGTAAGGAACGCGCGAACGCTTCCGTCCACGGTCCCGATACGCTGGAGATGCGCTTCCGTCAGTTCCCGGGCGGAAACCTCGCCCGCAGTCAAACGCTGTTGCGCCTCGTGCGCCGTCCATTCAATCAGTTCCAAAATTCTATCCTTGATCCCATGTTCTGTCGCATTCAGGTCGCTTTCGAGAAGACGATACGGTCAACCTTCGAGGATACGAGGAACCACAAAGCATCCGTCACGCGCCTCGGGAGCATTTGCAAGCGCCGCTTCGCGTGTAAGCGACGGCCGCGCCTCGTCCTGTCGCAGCACATTAAACACCGGAAACGCGTGAGAAGTCGGCTCGATGCCGGTGACGTCCAGTCCCTGGAGCGCCTCGAACTCGTGCAACAATCCGTTGAGATTCCTGCCCTGCTGTTCTATCTCATCGTCGGTCAACTCCAGCCGAGCGAGCAGAGCGACCTTTTTCACATCCTCATGAGAGAGTTCCATACCGCTATCCTTATTCGATCCGCCCGCATTGTCGGGCAGGCGATCCAGGGTCGAATTCATCGTTCCATTATAGCACCTACCACACAGGAGAGACATAGGACAGGCGTATCAAACGCGCGGTGTCTTATGGGGCGTTTCCAGGATATCGCACATCTCTATGTCCAGCGTCCGTGTCGATAGCGAACTCTCTCCTATCTCCAGCAAGGCAACCACCAGCATAAGCACCACACCGAGGACGAAGAGTCCGATGGTTCCGGTTCCGCTGGAAAGGCCACGTTGCGTGATTAGAATCAGGAGCGTAGTCAGCGTGAAGGAGGCGATTGCCAGATACGTTGCAACGACGGCCAGCCAGGTAAAAGTAAACCGCCGCCGAAATATCCTCAACTGTCGCAGGAGTTGCACGCGCCGATCCTCCGAGGTGGTCGGGAGTCGATACTCAACGATCGATGCGCGAACCCGGTCCGATATGCTGGCATGTTTGTTGTTTGCGCCAAGCGCAAGGGAAGCGCAGGCGGATATCATCACCACGGGGGTAACGGCGGAACTGATGAGTTGGAGTAGTGCTGCGGCGGGTCCTGCGCTCATGAAGGCATATTCGATTCGCCCCACCCATAATCCTGCTGCAATGAACTGGCGGCTCGTGTTATAATTGGGATAACGGGCGACTATAAGCATCGCCCCCACAACAGCACGAATCGAAGATAATGGACAACACAAAATTTGAAACAACATTGAAGCGATTGATTGTTATGGAAGAGAAGCGGTGCAGCCGTGAGCGTGTGGTCACCATGCTTACAATATCAGAAAAAATTATTGAATACGATCTTACACACAATACCTTCGCCAAAACGGGTGGCGAATCCATGAATGAGAATAGGGCTTTCGGATCGAAGTTGTAGACGCCAAGCCAACAACTCTCGAAAGTCGAAAACCCATGCCCGATATTTTACCCATCTTGCGCGCTCTCTCGCCTATCTTGCCCAAAACTTCGTGTCGGCAACTGCACCGCATCGTCGTCGCAATGCTCGCCATGACCGGACGGATGACCCAATTGGGCCTCTCACG
>JBBRKX010000333.1:0-6059 GCA_038231675.1 Chthonomonadales bacterium
CCTCGGCGACGCCAAGTAGGATGACATAAATGCCCACGGAGTAGGCGGCCGCAAGAGGAATGGTCACCAGATACCAAACGCCGGGGCTGGCGGCAAACATCGGGCCGATGACGGCCGCAAGGACTGGCGCCGTGACAATGCCCGTCAGCATATACGCGAGGGCGTAAAGGAACGGATAGGCGCAGCCCGTGCCGCTGGAACCCGATGAGACACCGCCGCGCTGCCAGCGCTGACCGCGGACCAGCATGCGGTGCGGCAGACGGACCGAGACCAGGTTGCCTCCGGCGAACAAGATCGGCAGTGACAGCACCACGCAGGTCAGGATCATCGGCAGCGCGGCCCAAAGATGTGTCACCGCGGCGGCGGCGGTGAGGCCGATGAGGTTAAGAGTCAGCAGCGTCACCGTGTGCGCGAGGTTCTTTGCGATGAAGATGTTCCGCCGACGCGTCGGAAAGGAAAACAACACCGTTACCGCCGCGCCTTCGCCGCCAAAGAGATTGAAAATCAGCGCGCTTGTCGCGAACACGAGCGCCGTGGCCACGCCGAAGAGCGGCAGGTCCTGCATCAGCCAGAAGTCGGAATGCGACGGATATCGCCCGTAGCTTGGCAGCAGGAGGGGGATCGCGATAACTCCCACCGTGTAGATCATCTGCGCCAGCATCGCCTTGTACTGCGGATCACGCGTGAGGTAGACCAACTCCTTCGACGTCATCGCGGTAATGTCCGTCGGCAGCCAGCGAGGTGTGGAAAGCCGGTCGCTCTTAGCTCGTTTCCGTTCGGTCGGACCGGTGGTCGAAGCCGACACCGCATCTCCCAGGTAAAGCCGCTTCAGCGCAAACGCCGCCACCGCCATCGCAGCCACGGTGCACACGAGTTGGACCATCGCCCACAGCGTCATGCCCGCCCAATCCCCCCGCGCCGTTGCCGCCATCGCCGTTGCGGCAAAACCCGAGGGAAGCCAGTTCGCTATGCTCCAGGCCGGCGCATCGAAAAACTGCGTGCCGCTGATGTGATAGAACTGATGCACCAGCGTCTGCTGCCCAATATAGTAGGCCATGCCGATCAGCGGGAAGACGACCATGGTGATGTCGCGGAATCGCCGGCTGCGCAGGAACCCGATCAAAATGATCGTGATCGCCTGAGCGCTCGAGATCGTCTGCAGCATGAAGAGTAGCAGGAGAAAGCCATTCGCGACAAGTCCCACGCCGTCATGCGAGACGCCCAGCCAGAGGGCGATCATCGGCGGCATCACAAGGAGGATCGGAGGATCGAACAGAGATCCCAACACCGTTCCAAAGAAGATCTGCATATAGCCGAGAGGATAGGCAAACAGCTTTGTAACATCGTACGACTCATTGAGCTGGAAGCCGAGCAATGGGGCCAGAATCCAGATCAGGTAGACGATGGTGAGCGCGTCACGCGCAATCGATAGATGTTCGTGTGGATAGAATTGAAGGAGCGTGTTGACTCCCACGGCGATGAACGAAACCGGAATCAGCATGATCAAGAATATGACCACGCTGAGCACCTTCATCTTACTGGCCCGATGTCCACGCCAACTTAATGTCAACTTAAGCCAGAGCAGGAGCCGGAGCGTTTTCAATGGCATATATCAACCATGCTCCCATAAAGGGGCCGGGCGGCCGATCATTCTGGAATTGTCGACGGCATGTCGAGCACAGACGCGATTGACTCACCCTCCGGCGTGTTCGGAGATCCGGAGACCAGGTGGACGAAGATATCCTCAAGCGACGAATCATGTGTGAGAGCGCGGAGATCGTCGATCGTACCCTCCCCAACGAGCCGCCCGCGCGCGATAATTGCCACTCGCGAGCAGAGTTTCTCCACCACCTCCAGCACGTGCGACGAGAAAAAGATGGTTGTGCCGAGCGCCGTTCGCTGCCGAAGCACGTCGCGTATCTTGCGTGACGACAGCGCATCGATTCCGTTAAAGGGCTCGTCGAGAAAGAGGACACGGGGTTCGTGGATCATCGCCGCCGCCAGGGCCGTCTTCTTCTTCATGCCCATCGAGAAGTCGACAATCATCTTATCGGCGGCTTCGGTGAGCTCCATCACCCCCAGCAGCGCGTCGGCCCGGCGTTTGGCCTCGGCGATCGGGAGACCATACATCTGGGCGGCAAAGAGCAGGAACTCAGAAGCCGTGAGACGCTCATACAGGTTGAGATCCTCAGGAAGGACCCCGATAGAGCGCTTCACCGCCAGCGGATCGACCGCCAGATCGCGGCCGGCAATAATCACCTGCCCCGACGTTGGCCGAAGCAGGCCTGTGAGCATCTTGATCGTTGTGCTCTTGCCGGCCCCGTTCGGGCCAAGAAACCCGTAGAACTCGCCGGCGGCTACCTGGAGATTCAGGTGATCGACGGCAATTGTCTCGCCGGACTTGCCCTCGCCTTTGTAGACCTTCGTCAGATCGAAACATCTTACCGAAAACTCATCTTGCATAGGTTATACGCCGGGGACATAAGTGGCTTCTCGGGCCGTCGATGATCACGTTTTATTGCTGGACTGGGGCCGCCGGCGTGCCCGGATACGAGATAATAAACGTCTTGACGGCGTGTGTCGTGCTGCAGACCTTGCTCAGTTCCGATTCCACCTTGACCGCGTCCGACGCTGGATTGCTCGATGACGACGGCGTCTGCTGCGACGCTTCGCTGTCTATGAGGAACGTTAGGTAGCCGGCGGCGAGTAGTGAGCATTCCGTAGGCGGCGATTGGGATCGGAATTCAGTGATAAGCGATTGCCATTGTGCCGTGACCTCGTTCGCCTGCGTGGCCGGAGGCGTTGGCGTGGTGACTCCCCCAGTGGGCGCGGGACTGCTCGGCGGCGCGTCGCCGGTCGACGCGGGTATGCTCGCTTCAGCCGTCTGACCCGCCGGCGTGGACATCTTCGCGGCTGCCTGGAGCTGTACTCGCTTCTCGTCCATTCCCTGCATGAACTTCAGGTAACTCACCACTTCCGGCGGAGGAATCTCCGACGTCGTCACGGGGACGGGAACGGGCGCGGGAGCTGGTGCCGGAGCGGGATGAATGGTGGGGGACAGACTTTCCGCGGACGGTAGATGCGCTTCGCCAGCACCCACCGGCGCGTCCGGCGAAAGCCCCGGCGACGAGACACACGGCTGCGCCATCGCCATCGCCCCTGCATGGTGAAGCTCGACAGCCAACACCGCAATGGCAACCGACAATATGACGACCAGCCCGATCAACCCGCCCACGATTACCTTATGATGATCATCCGGGGGTTCCGATCTCAACGTCGGCGACATCGCCGGCGATCCGCCCATGTGAGGTGGCGGGGGACGGAGGCTGGTGCTCGATCCAAAACCTGGCGAACTCAAACCGGAGTGGCCCGGGTCGGGCTGGCTTGGGGGCGAATTGCCCGCCGTCGGGGTCATCGACGAGCCGCATTCCGCGCAAAACCGCGCCGTCGGTGTCACCGCATTTCCGCACTGTGGGCATAATCGCACTGAAGTCAACGTCTACGTTCCTCTGTATCAGATCTTACCGCCCAGTCGAAGCGGCTGTCAAGTTTCCGTATTCACAGGTCCGGGTACATACCGTTTAATCAAGACTAAATATGTCGGAGCGTCCTTGGATCTCCTGGGCGCTTACGGATAAGTTATTCAACGCGTTATGCGTTAACCGGAGGATTAGTACATGGCAGTAGACCCAGGCAAAGAGATATTACGCGCACAGCGCGACGCGGCGCTCGACGTGGCCGCATCACAGGCCGATGCGCGTGTCGACGCGGACATCGACCGGCGTGCCGCCGAAAACGCGGCCGGGGCCGCGGCACTGGAACGGGATGTCGCGTATGTTCAGGGGAGTCAGGCCGCCGCGGAACGAAACCGCGCGTTGCGCGAACGCGATGGCGCCCAAACGGCGGCAAGCATTGCACAGAGTGAGGCCCAGGGAAGCAGCTTTGGCTTTTACACGCTCGTGGCGATTATCGTGGTTGGCCTGCTCATGGTAGGCGGCTATTACCTGATGCGGCCATCCACACCCGATACCACCGTCACCGTGAACCGCACCGGCGTCATTCCGCCACCACCCGCCGTGGTCACCACATTCCCAATCACCTCGGCCCCGGTGGCACCGGTAGCTCCATCGGCGCCGGCGGCACCCGCGGCCCCGGCGGCTCCCGCCCAGCCTGCCCAACCCGCAACAAACTCCGCGCCTCCGACGGTAATCGTCGTTCCGGCGGAGCCCGCTCCGAACACAAGCTCGGACAGCGTGCCATCGAACTCCGTCAGCACGTCGGATACGACTACGCCGCCGCCGCCCGCTTCAAACCAGTAATATCAGAACCTGAAAACCGCGGCCCACTTGGGCCGCGGTTTCGTGATTCCAAGCTTTCCGGTATTGGCTCGCGGATGCGAGTAGGTAGGTATCACGAAAGCCCATGCCCGCGTCATGATCGCGGGCACGGCACTTTTCAAGACAGTCTCGACGGACTGTTTGGTATCGCTTCGCGATGGATTTTGTCCCTCATCCCCCCGGCCCCTTTTCCCACGCTGTGTGAGAAGGGGAGTAGGAACAGGAAACGTCACGTTGGTCTGCACTTCTACAGAACATGCTTACGGTCCGGCCGTTGCGTGACGAACGGTTTGTTGTGGTCGGACTGCAAACCCGCCTTTCATTACTACTGCTTTGCTCATCTTTATTGGACACCCCGCTCCCGCGAGGACCGAGCGAATTGGGAGAGGGCCGGGGGTGAGGCTCGCCGTGGAGGAAACGACGCAGGCGAACGCGAATCTAATGACACGTCTCATTCGTAGGGAGTAGTCGTTGAAGAACCAGTTTGTGAGGGATCTCGTCGTAGACGCAGCCGTCGACTCCGTGTTCAAAGTGGTGTCGTTCGAGGTGCGGCCGTCTAAGCGCGGGGAGCCGTTTCTGTCCCTGGTTCTTGCCGACCGCACCGGACGCGTGAACGCTAAGCGGTGGGAGATGCCGGAGGACGAAGTCGACCAGGGCCGCGACTTTCGCTATGTGCGGATTCAGGGCTTTGTAGAGAACTACAAAGGCAGCCGTCAGATTCGGATCGACCAGCCGCTCGAAGACGCCGGCCTTGATTTCGACCCCGCCGACTACGAGCCGACCTCCGCCCTGAAACTGTCCGAATTGCAGGATAGACTCGACCAACTTATCGTTGGCGTCAAGGAACCCAAGCTGCAAAGCCTGTTGCAAGCCGTGTTCCGCGACTCCAAGTTCCGCGCCCGTTTCGACCACGCTCCGGCCGCGAAGGGCGTTCATCATGCCTGCCGGCACGGCCTCATACAACACACCGTGGAAGTTGCCGAGATGGTAGGCGCCATCGCGGACTTGCAGAAAACCTGGGGCTACCCCGAAGTCTCCCGTGATCTGGCCGTGACCGGAGCGCTGCTGCATGACATCGGCAAGGTGCGCGAACTCGATTGGACGGAGCCGTCGTACGAGTACACGCCGACGGGAGGACTTCTCGGACACATCTCCATCGGCTATCAGATGGTGTTCACCAAGATCAACCACGTGTCCGGCTTCCCCGTCAGCCTGCGCGACGCCGTCTTGCACATTATCCTCTCCCATCACGGGAAGCTCGAGCATGGGTCGCCCGTCAACCCGATGTTGCGCGAAGCTCAAATTGTGACGATGGCTGACGACCTCGACGTCCGCTTGTTCTGCATGACCGAAGTGGCGCTCGATTGCGAAGACCGCGATTTCGGCTGGCACCGCGCCATCGAAGGTGGACGCGTTTATGCGGGGCCGCTCGGTTTGGAATCAGAGGACGTCGAGCCGCCTTCGTCCGGCATGCGCGAACCGGCGGCCCTGGATGCCGCCGTCGACCCTCTTCCGAGCGCTCCTTCATCAACCACGCTGGACACCGGCTTGCCCTCTCCTGGACAGGTCACGCTCAACCTGACCAGTCCGGCCGCGGCAATTCTGGGCACGATCGGGCAAAATGGCGGTAATCGCTATAAGCGGCGCTAGAATCGACAATTTTAGTAAGATAGATTTCGATTATACATTGAATGTCGAGCTAAGAGTCATGGAATAATACTA
>JBBRKX010000334.1:0-6053 GCA_038231675.1 Chthonomonadales bacterium
AGGTTCAAAGAGACCGCGTGCTGTTGCGCATGCCGGACCAATGCCTCAAAAGTAATCAGGTCGTCCGGGTAGACAATGTAATCCACGATTTCAGCCCACTGTGCCGTCCCGGCGCGTCGCATCAGCTTCAGAACAAGATAACCCAGTAATTTGTTGTCGGCCCTGCGCTTCGCACTAAGAACCAGATGCTTTCCAACGGGACGGCGCTCGAATTTCCACTTCATAAAATCAGGATCCCGAGCTGTCGTAATATGCCCGGCCTCGCAATGCGCGCGCACAATCTCGTCAAGCCCTTCCGGAACAGTCGTCGACTCCGAAATCTCGATTCCATCGTATGATCGATTTATGCCGCGGATCCGCACTCCCATCGCGAGCGACCATATCGGATCGACGAGACGCAGGGCAAGCGCCAATGCGCGTTGCTTTACGCTCCTCTCGCCCGTTTCCGATGCCATGCACAGTAGGCGAGAAGGGCGTCTGATCCAGAAGAAGGTCTGACTGATCTTGATGTGTTTCCATTTGAGCGCCTGGTAGAACCGTTCCAGATGAGGCGCGGAACCCGTAACAAGAACGATCCCATTGCGCTTCATCGTGGTCTGGACAAGGCGGGGGGCGAGCAGGGTTCTACGGTCTTCTTCCGCCACGAATAAGTCGTAAAGCCAGACGCAATCTCTCGATTCACCCTCCACGCATAAGCGGTCCGGTGATACGGAGAGTTGTGCGCGCACCTGACCGTCGCGCGTCGCTACAAGCGACGCGCTTTGAGGCGACTCCAACGGGCATTGAAAGTTGCGCCAACGAATGTACTCCGGACGGGCTTTTAACGGACTTTCGGGATAGCTTTTGTGAAGAAACTCGGAAATTGGGGGGACCGAGGCATCCGCATAATCTACAAGAATGGGTTCAGGAACCGGTGTATCCACGAAAACGAATTATGACACTCCAGGGATCATGTGTCAATACCCATCGTCCGTTCACCGCCCTTAGCGATCCCCATCCAGCAGCGTTCTGGTTGCAGGTAGTGTTGGGCGGCGGCGCGGACCTCCTCGGCCGTAACGCGCTGCATACGTTCGAGGTACCTTTGCGGTTCGTCGAGGGGAAGGTCATACACGAGTGTTCCTGCTAACTCGCCTGCCTGGGCGCCGAAGGTTTGCGTCCCGATCACATGTTCACCCAATATCGCCGCTTTCGCGGCCTGTAACTCCTCGGCTTCCACGAGTTCCTCGCTGAGACGGGCGCATTCGGCCAGGAGGAGGTTCCGAGCTTTTTCCTCGTTCTCCGGCGCCGTCGATGTGTAGGCGATGAAATTGCCGGCGTCGCGTCGGGAACGGTGGAAGCTGGTGACCTGATAAGCGAGCGCATTGTCGCCGCGCACCGCGCGAAAGAACCGCCCTCCCATTCCCGAGGTAATCTCGGCCAGCATGTCCAGGGCATAGCGATCCTCGTCATAGACCGTGACACCCGCCCAGCCTATAACCGCCGCCGTCTGCTTCTTTTGGCGCAGGCTCATCTGTTGCCCGAATGGCTCGAGGCGATGTGGAAACGGCGGAAAACCGACCGTGGTGCGAGGGCAAAGCGCTTCCATCTCAGATAACATCGCAACGGCCTCTTCGCGGGAGATATCGCCGACGATCGCCGCATAGAGATTGTCCGCAGATACGTGATGGGAATGCCAATCCAGCAGATCGGCCCGAGTCAGACTCGCGACCGAACTCTCTACCCCATTTGCCGGGAGACCGTAGGGATGATGGCTTCCGTAACACGCGGAGGTGAATAGATCGTAGGCAACCCCGAAATTATTGTCCTGCTGGCGTCTGATTTCCGCGGAAATCGCCTGCTTTTCGCGGTCGACCTCCGTATTCGGGAAAGTCGGGCTCGTGATCACTTCCCCAAGTACGCCGAACGCCTCCGACAGGGCTTCCCGTTTGATCTTCAAACCGTACCCGAGATAATCCGCCGCCAGGGAAGCGCCGATGCCCGAACCTAAGGCCTCGACGCGGTTAGCGATCTGTTCCGCGCTGAACGACGGGGTTCCTTTCAGACTGGACTTCACCATCAGATTCGTGATGCCGGAGATCGAACGCGTTTCATGGCGCTTTCCGCCGCGAAATAGGATGTTCAGCGCGACGATGGGCAGATCCCGTCGGGCTTTGAAGATCAGAGTGCCGCCGCCAGGCAGAGGGATCGCCTCAGGCAAGGCGCTGTCGGAATCCTCCGAGGCAATGATCGAGAAGACACGGGGCGAGCCTGGCTCCGTGCCTGTGTTCAGGGAGGCGAGAGTCGGCAGTGCCGCTTGCTCACTTTTTCCCGCCTCGATGGCACTGCGCAATGCTGTTGTCGGAAGCGCATCCGGTGCTTTGGAATCCATCGGAAGATATTCGCATAGTGCGGCCTGATCGAGCTTGAGATATTGATTTGCAACGCGCTGAACATCTTCCACCGTGACCGCCTGAAGGCGTTCCAGCATGACATCGGTGAGGCGATAGTCGCCCAGCGCCTGATACGTCGTCAGCGAGCGGGCGACGCCAAGCACCTCTTCCTGCGCAAATAATCGGCGGCTTTGAACGCGCGTTTTAATCCTGTCCAGTTCCTCCGCCGACACGTGCTCTGTTTTTACTCGCTCCATTTCTCCCCACAACGCCTGCTCCACGGGCAACGGATCATCCCCAATGCATTCCGCGCCAAGCGTAAAGAGGCCAAAGTCGCGAAAGCCTTCATAGCCGGCCCATGCGCTATTGGCAATGCGAAGCTCTTCCTTTAGCTTTTGAAACAGGCGCGCCGAGCGGCCGTCGCTCAACAAAGCATTCAAAATCAGCAGAGCGGGCGTGTCGGGGTGCAAAATCGGTGGAGCGGGCAGGGAAAAAAGCAGCAGACGCTGGCGCGTGTCGCCCAAAATGCGCCGAAAACGAAATGCGTCGCGCGATGATTCGGAGGGAGAGGAGTCACGTTCTAAATCTCCGCCCGCCAGTCCGCTCCAGTACTTGCGCACCAGCCGGCTCGCCTCTTCGGTCTGGATGTCACCGACCAAAGTGACCGTGACATTCTTGCCACGATAGTATTGTTCGACGAAGGCAGCGAGATCATCGTGAGACATGGCACGGAGGGTTTCAGGCTCCCCAATGCGCCAGCGCCGGATACGATGCTGGTCGAAGGCGAGCGCATACAATGACTCGACGAGCATCGCATTGGGATTATCGCGTTTTTGGAGACTCTCCTGGACGATTACCTCGATCTCTTTCGCCAGTTCCTCCGCGTCGAACAGCGAATTCTGAACCGCGTCCGCAAGGATGTCCATGGCGCGTTCGGTGTGTTGGCTGGGCACAACGATATAATAGTACGTCTCCTCGTAATAGGTCGCCGCATTGATATATCCGCCCAGAGCTCGAATCTCTTCCGCTATCTGCTCATTGCCCGGTCTGGAGGGAGTGCCTTTGAACAGCATATGTTCGATCACATGTGCGATTCCGTTGACGCGATCCGGCTCGTCGAAGTAGCCGGCGCGCACGGAGGCCAACAGCGCCGTAACCGGCGCATTGTGATTCTCTTTGATCAATACGGTGAGCCCGTTGTCGAGCGTCTCGCATGAGACGTTTTCCGCGACTCGAAAGGCCGACATGACTTCGCCTGTTGCCAAATGACACGCTCTTTCCCATGGACATTCATGGCTTGATAAAATAATTGTATTGGCGGACGGCACGCATCGTCGTCCAGCTTTACGACCGCAGCCGCTATTTCCCGACGCAAAAATCTCGAAAAATGCGATGGATGATATCGTCCGTCACCGTTTCGCCCGTGATAAGGCCAAGCGAATTCAGCGCTCCGCGGACGTCGATCGCAACGAAGTCTCCCGGCAGCATAAGGCTGGCCGTTCGCTCGGCCTCCAGGAGGCTGGCATGGGCGCCGGAAAGCGCTTCACGATGGCGAACATTGGAAACCATTACCGAATCCTCATCCTCCGCCATCGCGGCTTCGGGCGTTTTGTCTCCCACCGCTATTCTCACGATAGCCGCCTCCATCTCTGCGATCCCGGCGCCTGATCCTGCGGAAGTAACGACTGTTTCCGAAAAGGAGAGCCCGATTTTGGCCTGTGCATCCGCGAGGAGGAAGTCTGTCCTGGTGGGGCTTGCCATGTCGCTCTTGTTCACTACGAGCAAGACCCGTCCGATGTCTCGCTTCGCCAGGCCCATTCCGAGGATCTGATCCTCTTCCGTCACGCCGGTCGAGGCGTCGATTACGAACAGCAATATCGCGCTGGCGGCCGCAGCCTCCCGGGCTCTCTCGACGCCGATCTGTTCCACGATATCGGAGGTCTCGCGCAGGCCCGCCGTATCTATGAGTACGACCGGCAAGCCGCCTATATTCGCCGACTCCTCCACGAGGTCCCGCGTGGTTCCCGGTATCGGCGTGACGATGGCGCGTTCGCAGCGGAGCAGCGCATTGAGCAGAGAAGATTTGCCGACGTTCGGGCGCCCGACGATCGCAATGCGCAATCCCTCGCGCAGGATGCGACCGTGTTCCGCCGTGGCGAGCAATTCTTCCAGGGCGGCGCGGGCGGAGGAGATTCTGGCAAGCAGGGGAGCGTACTGAAGCTCACCCACCTCTTCACTGAAGTCGATCGTCACTTCGATGGCCGCGAGGATGCCGATCATCTCCTCTTTGATCGCCGTGATACGATACGACAGGGCGCCGTCCAGTTGATTACGCGCCGCGCGTCGCGCGCTTTCCGTTCGGGCGCGGATCACATCGGACACCGCTTCGGCCTGGGCGAGGTCGAGACGACCATTCAAAAAAGCGCGCAGTGTGAACTCGCCGGGCTCCGCCATACGCGCCCCCGCCGACAGCGCCGCTTCCAGCACGCGTCGGGTGGTGGTTCGGCCCCCATGACACGATAATTCGACGCTGTCCTCACCGGTATACGAGGCAGGCTCGCGGAAAACCGTCAGCAGTCCATCGTCCACCATCGCTCCATCGAGCGGGCTGACGAATCTGCCGTAGTGTATGGAATAACCACGGAATGCGCTGGGGCGACCGCCGTTGCGGGGGATAAAGACCCGTGCGGCGATTCCCCGTGAATCAGGTCCTGATATGCGAATGACCGCGATACCGGCGTCGCCGGCCGCAGTCGCAATGGCGGCAATGGTGTCGATGGGATGGTGCATGCAGGGCATCGATTACGCGGCGAGAATATCGGCGACTTGAACACGTTTGCCCGTACGAGCGGATTCGATCGCCGCGAACACCATCGCCAGACTCTGGATGTTGTCGTGGCATTCGCCATTCGGCGTCGCGCCGGTCTCAAGGGCATGGAGAAAGTCGCGCAGAGATCCTGCGATTCCTCCGGGAACGTCAGGCGCCACTGCGCCGGCCTTTTCCTCGGTTTTAACGAAGAAGCCGGCCGGATCGACGACGACTTCTGCGGTCGGAGCCGCAGTGCCGTCCCAAACGGCGGACCCATGCTCGCCCACCGCGCGCCATTCGGATTCCCACGATGTGTGCCGTCCATCGCTGCACCAGCTCCCGCGATAGGTATAGCGAAGGTCGTTTGTCATTTCAAACATTGCGGTGGCGCAGGCGTTGCCTTTGTACCAACTCCATTTCGGGTTGAATTCCTCACAATAGACCGAGATCGGATCCGCCCCGGTAAGATACCGTGCCGCATCCAGGGTATGGATCGCCATATCGAGCAACAATGGGCTTGGCATCTCGTCGCGAAATCCTCCAAAATGCGCTCCGATATAGAAGTCGGAATTCAGGATGCCGATAGCGCCGAGGTTTTCCGCGATCAAGCTCCGATAGGCCTGAATGCGCGCGTCGTATCGACGGCTCTGGCTCACCATATAGAGCTTCCCGGCTTTCTCCGCCGCCGCCACCATTGCGCGGGCTTCCCGCATCGAAGCGGCCATCGGCTTTTCCCCGATTACCGGAAGCCCCATAGAGAGAGCTTGAATCGTTACATCGTGGTGCGCCTCGGGAATAGTGACGTCCACGACGAAGTCAGGGGCGGTCTCCGCAATCGCTTTGGCAAGATCCGTTCCGGTATAAGGTGGGGACAA
>JBBRKX010000335.1:0-6046 GCA_038231675.1 Chthonomonadales bacterium
ACCATCGCGATCACCGGCGCGACCGGTAACATCGGAAGCCAGCTCGTACAACGGCTGCTGTCCGCCGACGCGGATCTGACGCTGCTTGTCCGCAACCCGGATAAACTTGCCGAGTCCGTCCGCAGCCGCGTCAAGGTGCAGCAGGGCGAGCTGCAGGACACGGACTTTGTCCGCCAGGCCACTCGCGGAGCGACCGCTCTCTTCTGGCTCTCGCCCGGCGATCCCACCTCTCTCGACGTCCACGCCTGGTATGAAAATGTGGGAGCGACGGTGGCGCAGGCCGTGCAGTCCAATAACATCGCGCATGTCGTCAACATATCGAGCGCGGGAGCGCAGCGGTCCGACGCAGGGCCGGTATCGGGGCTGGGACAGGTGGAGAAGCATTTGAACGGCACGAACGCCAGCATCGTGCATCTGCGACCGGGCTTCTTCATGGAGAACGCCTTGATGCAGCTGGGCGCCCTGCGTGCGCAGAGCAGCTATTTCGCGCCGGTAGCGGGAAACATTCCCTTTCCGCACATCGCTACACAGGACATCGCGGAGGCAGCCGCTCGACTGCTGCTGGAGTTGAACTGGACGGGAAAGAGCATCCATGGCCTGCACGGCCCGGCGGACCTGACGTTCGACGAAGCGGCGGCCATCTGGAGTGAAGCGACAGGCCGGGCTCTTCATTTTGTCCGCATTACGCCGGAACAGGCATTGCAGGCGTCTCTCGGCATGGGGTTCAGTCCCGCCTTTGCCGATGCCTATTTGAATCTATACCTTGCACTTGCCCGGCCCGGGGCGGTCGCCGAGCCGCGCACCCCGGAGACCACCACGCCCACGACCCTGGCGCAGTGGGCCGGCACGGTGTTGAAGCCTGCCCTGGATGCCGCAGGCTAGCACCTCTCCGCCAGACTTGAGACCGCATCTGGCTTTGGCGGCACAAATGCCTTAAACACGCATAACACCCTCCGGGGCCTGACCTCGTCACCGGTTGGTTGAACGTAGACTACAGGAGCGCTGCCTGTCGTTATGAGGCGCCCGCGTGCTCTGTCGCTCTCATTTTCTGAAGCCTTCGCTTTGAAGGGACGAATGGTCGGAGGAGCCGCAGGTACCGGGCGCTTCGGAGTGCGCAGCTTGCCCGCCACGATGTCGTCTGTGGTGGTACCGCCGGAAGGCTGCTGTTGCTGGGGAACGCCATGGTCATCGATGCGATTATCTCCGATGCTGTAGAGCAGGAACCCTTTGCTACTCGGAGCCAGTGAGTAGTGTATGGCCTGGCCACCAAACGGATCTCTGGGGAGCGCGGGCAGATAGGGCGCTCCTTCGGGGTCTTTCTCCTTGGTGAGCAACACCAGGGTCTCGGGGAAACGGGATCTGGCGGCTCGATATCGGTACGCCGCCGTTTCCATGCGCAGGATCGCACTCATCGCTTCATATTGGGCGAAGCGCCTACGACATTTGGAGAACATCGGGAAGTAAATTTCGGCAAGCATGTTTTTGGGAACAGGCGTACGAAAGGGCCCGGTGTACGGCTGCCGGGATTCCTGCGCGATGGCATGCATGTAGCGTTGATTTTCGCGCAACATCGCCGATTTGTCGGAGATCGCATAGAGCACGCCCTTCATGATTTCGTCGACGCTCGGGCGCACCGAAGGGCCTCTTGTGGCAAGGGTTTTAAAGCGCTGAATGCTCTGCCCTTCCGATTCATGCATTGATTTATGCATCATATCAAGAAAGTAAGCGGTGCTTGAGTTCGCCTCTTCTTCAATGACGTCGGCAAACGGCACTTGCTTCGCCGATATCCGTTCCAGACGTTTTGCGACATGCGCCAGGTCCGCAGGCGAGAGCTTTGGTAAAAGCTTATCGAGCGGTCCGGAACAGATCCTCTGAATGGCTCCGCCGACAAGAGCCGTGATCAGCGGGCCACCTTTTGGAATCGAAACGCCCATTTCATAGCCATCCAGCAGTGTGTCGGCGGCGCGGCTGTTCTGCCCGATTTTTTCGTAGTATACGGCAGTGCCCACTGCGGTCCGAGCCAGGTCGCGCAATCCGGCATCAGGCACATTATCGAACTCCTTTATGGACCGAACCGGGGGAACGACGCAAGGCTTGTCCAGAGCGCTGTGCAGCAGGGCCAGCGCGGGAGCGGCATCTTTTGCGCTCAGCGACATGTAGGCCATGCCAGGAACGGGGCCGCGAGCGACATCCAATATGTTCGGGTGTTGCATGGCCATCGACAGGTTACCGGCCGTCACGAAATCGTTGTAGCCGTTGTTAACTGGCACGGAATGCGTGGGGATGTTGAGGTTGGGAGTTAAGTTGCGCTGAACAACGACGATCACGAACAGAGCCATTGCGGAGGCAGGCAGGCAAATGCCGAATCTCTTTATCCGCCGCATATCCTCAGCATCGTAAGACATGACCTCCCCTTTCGCAACCGAAATAAACACTCTGTAAGGGCAACGGGATGCCCGCCGGAACTCAGAAGCGGAAGCGGTCCGGTTGTACTATAGACCGGCGGATAAGGCCGCCGGTTTCGATTTTAGCGGAGCCGCAGGCCATGCGAGCCTCCGGCCTCCTCCGGCGTCAGGTCGATGCGCGACCCCGTTGATGGTGGCCGCATTTCGGCTGCGTCCGGTTCTGGTCCAGCTGCTGTTACAGCATGGCGCGCAGGTAAATCTTTGTGCGGCAGAGGGCAGCTCGGCTTTATCCCTGGCGCAGGAAGACAATCCCTATATGGAAACGTATCGTGGCTGCCAGCCGATTGTGATCAGGCTGCTTAAAGCCGTGGGGGCATAGGAGAAGCGTGAAGAACACCTGGAGTACTCCAGCGCTCCGAAGTGGCCCGAGAACTGTATTGCGTCGCCTCGGTCGGCAAACTTTTCTGAGAGAAAGGACTTACCTACGTTAAGAACGGTTGCTCTCCGTTCTCATGAGGAGAAGCGCGTACTCCATCACCTGTTCCGTGGGGAGTTCTTGGCCACGCTTCCAGGCTTCCTGGAACTTTCCCTCCGTCAATTGGGACCGGCAGGAAGCAAGAAAGGCGTCGTACTCCGTGCGCAGATGGTCCGCGATAGGCCACTGGTGGCAGCCGTTCAGCTTTTCCGTATGGCCCCAGATGCAGACTCCCCGCTCCCAGCGGGAAGCTTTTGTTTCTATCTGCGCCCACCGCCGCAGGCACACGGCTCTGCTGGCGATTTCACCGAGTTCGTCGAATATCTGTAAACTGTTCTCCAAATGGGTAAAGGCGACATCATAATCGCCCTGTCGGGAAGCAATCTCGGCCATATCGTAGAGATCCCAGCCCTCCCCAGGTAGAAAGCCATTGCGACGGTTAATGGCTCGTGCTTCCTCCAGATGCCGCCAGGCGGACGCATAATCCTCCTGGGCGCTTTCGGCCTCGCCCAGATGCCGGAGGGCATTGGCGGTGTGATGGCTCTGGTCCGCGGAGAGCAGGCCGGCCAATTCCTGAAAGTAAGCGCCTGCCGCCACAAAATCTTTCTGCCGCAAGGAAACGTATCCCAGCATATCGAGCGCGTTCACGAGGATGGCGCGGTCGCCGTGATCCCGCCCAACATTCCGGCTTACGGCAATGAGTTCGTGCGCTTTCGACGTATCTCCCCGATGAAAAGCGAGCAGCCCCAACAGATTACGCGCATCGGCGCTTTGAGCGGCGTCGTCAGCCAGAGCCAGGCTCTCCTCCAGGTAAGTCTCCGCCATAACGTATTCGTTGCGCTCCATGGCCGCGAAGCCCAGCAGGAGCAGAACGACGGCCATGCCGCGCTTGTCCGCGCAGCGAGTCGCCTTCCCTAAAGATTTGGCCCAAAGGTGGAGGGACTCCGCCGCATATCCCAGCCAGTTTGCCCATTCCCCCACGGTCCGATACAGCACGGCGAACAGGGGAGTATCGGGCAAGTTCGCCTCCTCCTGGAGGCGCGCGATCCATACCCTGGCTTCCCGTGAATGGTACGACAGCAACCAGTAATCGTATAACAGCAGCAGGAGCGTCGTCCCGGCGGCAAGGTCTTCCTTGCGCCACCATGCCAGCGCAAGCCGTAGATTGTCTTGTTCCTCCCGGACACGCGCCTGCCATGCCGGGGTACGCCCGATGCGTTCCAGATTCTCCCGCCCCTCCTGGGCGAGCCGCAGGAAGAAGGCGGCATGGCGGCGTCTTCCGTCGGCGCGCCCGGCAGGCGACCATTGCTCTGTCGCGTACAGGCGCGTGGTCTCCAGCAGATGATAGCGCGGCCTTCCTTCTTGCTCTTGATAGACCACCAGGGATTTGTCCACCAGTTGCGTCAGCCGGTGCACGACCTCCTCCCGTGGAAGCAATACGTCAGCGTCGTCTCCATTCCTTTTGGAATCGGCGCAGACCAATTCCGCCGCCTCGAGCGTCCAGCCCCCCGAAAATACGGATAGACGGCGCAACAAGGATTTCTCCGCCTCGCTGAGAAGCCGATAGCTCCAGTCCAGTGTGGCCCGCAAGGTTTGATGCCGTGCCTGCGAGGCGCGGCTACCTCGGACAAGGAACTCGAAACGGTTGCTGAGGCGCTCCAGGATCTGCGCGACGGAGAGCGACTTCACCCACGCGGACGCCAGTTCCAGGGCGAAGGGGATGCCTTCCAGTAGGCGGCATATCCGCACAACGTGCGCCATGTTTTCCACGGTCAGGCAAAAGGTTCCGTTTACCGCCGCACCCTCCACAAACAGACGCACCGCATCGCTTCGAATGCATCGCGCCAGTAACTGTGCATCAGTCTCTCCCGGAGGCGCGGGTGTCTCCGAGCTTCCCGGCAGGGAAAGACCGGCGATGCGCAACAAATGCTCCCCGTGAATCCCCAGCGCCTGGCGGCTGGTGGCAAGCACGTGTACGTTTGGACAGCGGATCATCACCGTTTCGGCCAGCAACGCACACGCCTGGATCAAGTGTTCGCAGCTATCCAGGATCAGAAGCATCGACTTCGCGCCAAGGAATCGGCACACAGCGTCGGGCGTTGGGCATTTCTGCTCTGGGGGAACGCCCAGAACGACAGCCACGGTATGGGACAATTCAGAGGGATCCGCCAGTTCCGCCAGATCGAGGAAGCAGACGTCGTCCGCATATCGCCGCGCAACCTGCTGGGCCACGGCGATTACCAGACGCGTTTTGCCGATTCCTCCCATGCCCACCAGGGTCACCAGACGGCTTGTTTCCAGGCGACTCAGGATCCGGGCAACTTCGGTTTCACGGCCTATCAGCGGCGTCAAAGGGAGCGGAAGGTCAGGGAGGGTATGTGAACTCTCCGGCAATACCGGCTCACGATCGGACGGTGGTTTTGCCTTTGTGGCGCGCAGGCGGCGATAAATCGCGGTCGTCTCCACGTCCGGCTCGGCCTGCAAGTCGTGGTGCAGGCGAAGCCGGAAATCACGATATGCCGTGAGAGCGCCGACTTCGTCGCCGGATTCGATCAGGGAATGCATCAGCGCCTGCAACGCGGACTCGCGCAGTGGGTCGCAGGAAAGCGCCTTATGCAGGTATTTCACCGCGACAGCGTGATGTTGCCGTGCGATCGCCTGTAACGCCAGTGTCTCCAGCGCCTCTAAATAGGCGCGCTCATAACGTCGCTGATCCGGCAGAGCCCACTCTTCCAGGCAGCCCGCCAGTAGCGGGCCTCGATACAGAGCGACCGCCTGTTCCAGCGAAGCCGGGTCTCCGGAAGCCATCGCCCTGTCAAATTCCAGGATATCCACAAAGGCATGGGAGATGTCCAGCTTTATGCTCCGAGGCGTTGGCGAGACCAACCGGTATGCTTCGTCTCCCAGCACGCGGCGAAGATCGCTGAGACAGCGACGCAGATTATAAAGCGCCTGGCTCTCCGCGCTGTCCGGCCAGAGTATCCCCGCAAGCCAGCCGCGCTCTACTTCTCGATCATGCCGAAGCGCAAGCAAGGCCAGCAGCCACTGTCCCGAGCGCGACCGCGTGCGTGGGATTGGACCTGACGCGTTGCAAACCTCGAAGCCATCGAAAAGTCGGATAGACAGGTCTGCCTGTTTCCCCCAAGACCCGGCCGCCATATGTCTC
>JBBRKX010000336.1:0-6042 GCA_038231675.1 Chthonomonadales bacterium
ACCGACCAGAGGCCACGCTCCAGGCGATCGAGCCGACGCTCGCTTTCGTCCAGGCTCAGCTTGAGCCGCTTGTGGACATCCTCATCGAAGTTCTCCAGAAGCTTTGCCCGCGTGTCCGTCATACGGCTCTGTATCTCTCCGTCCAGATCGGCACGCAGCAGGTCGAACGCTTCGTCGATCTCCTGGCGTGTGCGACAGGTCTGGTAGATCTCCGCGATCCGCTTCTCGAAATCCACCCCGGACTCCAGAGCGCCGAGCACTTCGTCCGACGAGCCGAAGACGCCGTCGAAGAGCTTGAATTTCTCGTCGAGCAGTTCGAACACCCGCTGGTCCGCCTCGTTGGACCGATTGAGGAAATTGACGACCACCACATCATACGCCTGGCCATACCGGTGACAGCGGCCGATACGCTGCTCGATGCGTTGCGGGTTCCAGGGGAGGTCGAAGTTAATCACGAGGGAGCAGAACTGGAGGTTGACGCCTTCGGAAGCGGCCTCCGTGGCAATCAGGATATCGGCGTGGTTGCGGAAATGTTCGACCAGCGCCGCGCGAAGATCGACGGCCTTGTTCCCTGTGACCACCGCCTCACCTCGATGCCGTTCGATCCACTCCTTATAAATGGCTCCCGAGCGATCATCATTGTTCGTGCCGTTGATCGTGAGCACATGCCCCTGGAACCCGTTGCTGTTCAGAAGCTCGATGAGATACTCCTGGGTTCGCCGCGACTCCGTGAAGATCACGGCTTTGCGCGGCGCGTTCAGCTGCTTCATCTTGTCAAAGCCCGCATCGAGCGCTTTGAGCAGCGCGTCGCCCTTGGCATTGCTCAGAATGGAATCGGCAAGCGCTCCATACCGGCGAAGCTCCTCGATCTCATCGCGAATTTCGGCGGTCGCTGTCCCCGTCTGCTGTAGTTGCGCGTCCGGCTGCTCGTCCCGCTCTTCCGCCGTCTCCTCCATGCCATCGTAATCCTCCGCGACCGTCGCCGCGACATCGCATTGATTGGCTTCAAGCCGGTCCGCGAGAGTCGCGAGCGTTTTTGAAATCGCGAACGAAGACGAGGCCAGGAGCTTGCGCAGGATCAACGTCATCAACTGCCGCTGGCTTGAGGGGAGCGCATGAAGGGTGGTCCGCCGCAGATACTCCGATACTTCGTCGTACAGGCGCTGTTCTGCGGCCGTCGGCGTAAAGTCCTGCGTGAACGGGATGCGATTGGTGAACCGCACGTATTCCTGAACCTGGCGGCGCAGCGTCCGCTGGCAGATCGGTTTCATGCGCTGCCGCAGCTCCTGGAACTGGCGGTCCTCAATGGGGCCGCGCATATAACGGGCTCGGAACGCTTCAAGGCTTCCGAATAGGTGCGCGTCAACGAAACTGACCAGGCCATACAGTTCCAGTAGCGAATTTTGCAGCGGCGTCGCGGTCAGCAGGACGAGAGCCTTGGAAGCGAAGGCATCGTGCAGGGCGTTTGCGATCTTGTTGTTCGGTTTCCAGACATTCCTCAGGCGGTGCGCTTCGTCGATCACCACGAGGTCCCAGGGCACGGCTCCGAAGGCGGCCTTTCGCGCCGCCGCGAAGTTGTAGGAGCAGATGAGCACGTTATCTTCCGGATGGAGCGGGTCCTGGCCCTGTTTGACGGCGGCGTTGTAATCCTTCGAGTCCAGCACGCGGGACGGCAGGAAGAACTTCTCTTCCAGTTCCTGCGCCCATTGTTTTCGGAGGATCGTCGGCGCGATGACGAGGATGCGGCGGCGGCGCTCGGCCCATAGCTGCGAGATGATCAATCCCGCCTCGATGGTTTTGCCCAGCCCGACCTCATCTGCGAGGATGGCGCCGCGCGAGAGCGGAGAGCGAAACGCAAAGAGCGCGGCGTCTAACTGATGAGGATTCAGATCGACGGTCGCATCGAAAATCGAAGCGCACAGCTTGCCCATGTCATCCGATGGGGCTCTGGCAGTGAGCAGATGGGCAAAGTATTTCGCGTGATATTTTGTTGGACTTCTTGTCATGGAATGCGCCTCCAGGGCTTGCGATAAAGGCGGCTCCATGTCAGAAAAATGTACGGCATGAAATGTACTTCTCGATTGCAATGGGTTTGACCGGGCGAGGGAGCGTCGCAGCCATATCATTCCACATTTTCCCCGTCTGTCATACTGCCCACAATTCAACAGCGGTCAAGGATATCCTGCATGGATCCTCGCTCCGATGCGAAGCTGCTTCTGACTGTTACTCAAAAGCGGGCTTTCAAGCGCGTTGCCGGCAGTCAAACAAAATCGGTAATGACATGCCTTCGATCTGCCGGTTGAAGGGAAATTTTCTAGTTATTTTCTAGTTATTTTCTAGTTATTTTCTAGTAGCCGCCAAAAAGGCGCTTCGGAGATGATCCATTGCGCGTTAGGATTCGTGCGGGATGGGCTGCTAAAGCGGACCAATCCCTCTCTTTCCAGGATGCGCATGTAATTCCTGACAGTCGGCGGAGTAACACCGAGCAATGCCATGATCTCCCGCGGCGCCATCTGTTTGCGAGTTTTCAGCGCGGAAAGTAAAGGCACGAGTCTCGTACTGTTGATTCCTTTACGCAGCATAGCCATTGTTACCTCAATCTCGTTGGTAGAGAACGGTTCCATTGGTTCAGGCAACTTGTAAAGCGTAACCCGCACATTCCCTTCGCCAATCGAAAAGACGGGGACACGAAGGCCATACCGCTCCATCTCCTCGAACATCCGCCGCACACCTTCGTTGAGTTCACGAACATGGCCCGTCAACTCAGCAAGGACACGGGCGATGTGCGGGTTACGGGAAAAACGCATGTTCTGAATGTTTTGCACGCGCACCAGACCAGGCAGACGACCTGGACTTTCTACTTCCAATCGATCATCGAATTCACGAACTCTTACTCCATCGCCCTGAAAACTATAGGAGCGGTGAGTCACTGCATTCACAATAGCTTCCAACCAGGCGAATTCAGGCAGCGTGGCGACTCGTTCGAAGCGCCCGCTTGGAGTAAGACGTATAACGGTGCTGATCTTCTCACCGAGCAGTTTCTGTGCCTGCGCGATGATGGAAGGAATGGTTCCTTCCAGGAGAATATCTTCGGCCACGTTGGAGCGAACGCCTGTTTCCGCGACCACGCCAGTGTAGCGCAGGTAGCGTACATAGGACCAGATGGGCGGCTGAATGCCGAACAACAACCAGCCGGCCTGTGTCACGCCTTTGCGGTGTGGATAATCGAAGTACAATCCGCGACTGCGGAGCAGCGCCTCTACGCTCGACGCGCCGACTTTCGCTTTATATTCCTCAACTGCGATTAGATCGAGGTCTTCACGCACCCAATCCGGAACGAGCATACTGTCGAAGATGGCCTCGCCCTTGTCGAAGGCCAGTTCGCGCTCCTGGATAAGGTTTAGATGGCGGTTCTCATCGCCGACGCGCAGGAAGCATTCCTGCTTTTTGTTGCGATGGATGGCCTCGCTTGCCTCGATATCCAGCACGAGAAGGTGATCGGGCTGACCGTTCCTATTTGTGCAACCTACTAACAGATGGGAATGGCGCACGGGCGGGTTGGTAAAGTCCAGTGCGGCTTGCAGAAAATCATTCACGCGATCGGGTGCAGAATCGACGCCCTCGATCTCGCCGTTATGGATGCCAACCGCGATCCTGCCGCCGTCCGCATTGGCGAAGCCGATCATGGAGTTCGCAAGTTCACGCGGCTCGATGCGAGCACTCTTTCGCTCAAACCACTGATCTTCTTTTTTCTTCAGAAGGGTCTCAACCTGAGGTGGATCATCGAAAACGGCTAATTGTCTCTGCTGGCTCATGATTATCACGAATCCGTAGCATGTTGGCGTCCGTTTTAAAATATTTCATGGCAAACGGGTGAACAGTATGAAAGCCTTCTCGAATTTTGTCGCTCATGAAATCGCATCGGGCGTTCTATATCCCTATTATATTATACGGCGATATTGACACATTTTCTTGCTGATCCCGCTCAATCCAAACAATCAGGAAGCACGTTGCGGTTTGGCTGAGAAGCGCTTCCTGATTATCAGACCCTGCTCAACCATGCATTGCATCGGGAATGCCATGGGGGCGACCATCGTACCGAAGATATGGAGGATGTGTGCCCATGCGCTATTCCACGCAGGTGGAATTTCGGCCTTTCCAGACGCGGTTTTAACCGCCGGTCACCGATGCCGGTCACAATCCAACGTCGGCAAACGGTTGATTACAAACGCCCGGCTGGGTGTCGCGTCTGGCTGGCTGGCGCAATGTCTCGGCAACGGGATTAGGACAGCAACAATTCATTGCGCCGTTCATTTGCCATTGATTTCAGCGGCAGGCATCCCTCTCAGGCGGCTTTGCGACCACGACCATTGGTGGGAGCGGCCGGTGCGATGCTGGCGGTGTCGGCGACGGGAGGAAGCGTCCGGCGGGTGACGTCGGCGGGCGCAACGAGGATAATGTACCGAATGTTGAATTCATGCTCCGTCCCTGGAGCACACGCCTTTTTCGCCTCGGCCGGGAGCTTTTCGCGCATCTGATCACGCGCCGCGAGATGCCGGACCACGACATCTTCCGGAAGCGATTCGATATCCACTTCAATGGCGACTTCCGCTGTATCCCCGGAACCGTAAATCTTGAACACCTTACCGGTCAGGCCGCGATAGTGGCTGAAGTAGAGGGCGCTCTTAACGTCGGCCGCTTTAGGGTCTCTGTCCACCACGCGAACGGGATCGCCCACTTTAATCTGTGCCATTCCGAAACTCCTCCAGAGGTCTATTAAATAGGTGTTAATCTGTCTGGTATTATACCCGCTGCCACCCGTTATGGCAAGCCGTTGAGCCCGATTTTCAAAGTGATCTCCAGAAATTTTTAAGGGGACGGAGGAGTCTTTACGCGTCTATCGCAAACTACCGCCAAGGAGTACGCCACCCGTCAGATACCCCCGCGTAAACGCGGAGGCTTGCGGTGCTATCGCAAGCCTATTCTGACCAGGCTCAGGGGCGGTTCGTCCGCTCCTACGTTTTCGCGGTCATGACACCTTGGAATGCGTCGCCAGTTCCAAGCCCTGTCGTTTGCTGTTAAACAGTCCATAGGGAAAAGACAGTGCAGCAAGCACGACAAGCCGCCAAAACATTGCCGAGGCAAACTTTACCCGCGAAAGCGGAGACAACAAACATGTCCAACTACGTGCTCGTAGTCGATCAAAGCCGAACCCCGCTCAACCCGGTTGCTCCGGGCGAGGCAAGGATACTCCTTGGGGAAGGCAAAGCGGCGGTCTTGCGCCGGTTTCCTTTTGTCATCCTCTTGAAGCAAGCAGCCGACGATCCGCAAACAGAACCCGTCGAAGTAAAGGTCGATCCCGGCAGCAAAACAACCGGGATCGCGCTCGTGCAGGGCGCCAAGGTTCTCTACGGTGCAGAACTCTCTCACCGAGGAGCGGCGATCAAGGCGGCTTTGCAGGCTCGGCGTGTCTTGCGCCGGGGACGAAGAGCGCGCAACACCCGCTACCGCAAGCCCCGGTTCTTGAACCGCACGCGTGCAAAGGGCTCGCTTGCGCCTTCGCTGATGCACCGGGTCCTCACGGTCCAGACGTGGTTACGACGCCTCTGCCGGTATGCGCCCGTGACCGGCATCGCGATGGAGTTGGTGCGCTTCGACATGCAGAAGATGCGCGACCCCGAGATCAGCGGAGTAGCATACCAGCAGGGTACGCTGCTCGGTTACGAAGTGCGCGGCTACCTGCTTCAGAAGTACAGCCACGAATGTGCTTACTGCGGTAAGAGCGATTGCCCGCTAGAGGTAGAACACATCGTGGCCCGCGCTTGTGGGGGGAGCGATGCGGTTTGCAACCTGTGCATTGCCTGCCATGCGTGCAACCAGCGCAAAGGGCGGCAGTCGGTAGAGCAGTTCTTGCAAGGAAAGCCCAACGTGCTAAAGCGTATCGTGTCTCAGGCGAAGGCGCCGCTCAGGGACGCTTGTGCCGTAAACAGCACGCGCTGGAAACTCTTTGAGACGCTTTGCGCAAGCGGCCTGCCGGTGCGG
>JBBRKX010000337.1:0-6040 GCA_038231675.1 Chthonomonadales bacterium
ATACGCGTGAGGCCCGCGAGCGGCTCTCCCTGGCTTCCCGTGGTAAGGACCGCGATCTCCTTTGGGCCGTACTTATAGATATCTTCGACCTTGATCCGCTGGGTGTCGTTGATGCGCAGATAGCCGAGCGAGCGAGCCGTATCGATATTTTGGGTCATGCTTCGGCCGAAGACCGCGACCTTGCGCCCGTGTTGCGTCGCCGTATCGAAGACCGTCTGTACCCGGTGCAGATTGGATCCGAACGTCGCGACGATCACGCGGCCGAGGCTTTCGCGCATGTAGCGCGAAAAGACCGGGATCAGCGACTTTTCGGACGGGCTCCAGCCTTTGCGCTCGACGTTTACACTGTCGGAGATCAGCAGTTTGACGCCTTCTTCTCCCAGTTGGGCAAATCGCGCCGCATCGAAAAGATGATTGTCCACCGGAGTCTGATCGATTTTGAAGTCGCTGGTGTGCACGATCATCCCTACGGGAGAGCGGATGGCCAGGCTGACGGTATCCGGAAGGGAGTGCGTGACATGGATGCCTTCTACGGAAAGAGGACCGAAGGAGATAGCTTCGCGGTCAGGATACTCATTGAAGCTCGTGCTGCCGGAAAGGCCGTGCTCGTTGAGCTTGGCGCGGACCATTCCCAGTGTCAGTTTGGTGCCATAGAGAGGAAGCGGCAGTTGTTTCAAGACAAACGGCAGCGCGCCGATGTGGTCTTCGTGACCGTGGGTAAGGCAGATCGCCTTGACCATCTCGCGATTTTCGAGGAGGTACGTGATATCCGGGATAATGAGATCGACTCCCGGCTGCTCCTCGTTGGGAAACATCACGCCGCAATCGACGACGATGATGGTGTCCTCGTAACGGATCGCGAGCATGTTCTTTCCGATGTCGCCGCTTCCGCCCAGGGAGATAATTTGTAAGGTTCGCTTCGAACCTTCGTTGACGTCAATCAATTCCACAACCCTTCAGCAACCAGAGCACCGCGTAAACGCGGCGAAATCTTAAAGTAGGCCGTAGGCGGAAAGGGCTTCGCACATGATGGCGCTTTCTCTTTCATTGGCCTCGACCAGAGGAAGGCGCAGCCCTCCGACTTCGAATTTAAGCATATTCAACCCCGCCTTCAGCGGGGCCGGGCTGGGCGTCGAAGCCTGGAAACATGCGCGTACGATCGGCAGCATTTTGCCGTTCAGTCGGGCCGCTTCATCGACGCATCCGGAGAAAAACGCCGCGATCATCGCTTTCATATCGCGTCCGACGAGATGCGCGGTCACACTCACCACTCCGACGCCGCCCACCGAGAGCATGGGCAAGGTCAGCGCATCGTCACCACTATAAACGGCGAAACCTTCGGGCGCCCCGGCGACGATCTCCGCCGCCTGAACCAGGTTTCCACTTGCCTCTTTGACGGCCACGATGCTCGGAACGTCACGCGCCAGTCGGACGGTCGTGGCGGCCTCGAGATTCTGACTGGTGCGTCCAGGCACATTGTAGAGCATGCAGCGCAGGTGCGGCACGCTTTCCGCAATTGCGCGGAAGTGCTGATACAAACCTTCCTGCGACGGTCTATTGTAGGGCGGCACGACAAGGAGCGCCGCATCCACGCCAATCTCCGCGGCTTCCAGCGTCAGTCGGATACTGGAAGCCGTGTCGTTGCCGCCCGTTCCCGCGATCACCTGTCCTCGGTCGCCTACGGTTTCCCGGACAAGTCGGAACAGTTGGAGTTTCTCTTCATGGCTCAGCGCCGGCGATTCGCCGGTTGTTCCGGCAACCACGATGCCGTCCGAGCCCGTTTCCAGTAAATGATCGACCAGCCGCACCACGGCTGCTTCATCGATGTTATCCGCCGCATTGAACGGCGTCACCATCGCCGTCAGCACGCGCCCAAATATCGGGTTGGTCATCCCCTGTTTCCTTCCAGAACAATTCCCCTGATTTCAAAAAACGGTTTGCCCGGTCTGCTAACGAAGCCTGAGACCTCCAGACCGCCATGCGCCACGTCTCGCACAGCACTCACACGGGCACCAGACTCATCCATTTTTCCGCGATCTGGACGCCATTCAAGGCGGCGCCTTTCAATATTTGATCCCCCGATAGGAAGAGGTCGATGGCGTCATCATTCGATAAATCGTTTCGAAGGCGGCCGACGAGAACGTCGTCTAGACCGCTGGCTTCGATGGGCATCGGGAAGTGGTTGCCTTCGCGATCATCGACGACTTTGACTCCTGGGAACTCTTCGAGCGCTTTTCGGACCGCTTCGAGCGATGGCCTCTGTCCTGCCGCGAATTCGATGTTGACGCTTTCGGAGTGCGCGCGTACGATCGGCACGCGAATGCAGGTCGCGGTGATCTTCAATTTCGGATCATGCAAAATCTTGCGCGACTCATGGATCATTTTGCGCTCTTCTTCGTTGTATCCGGTGTCGTCGATTTTGGTGTTGTGCGAAAAGAGGTTGAAAGCGATGGGATGCGGAAACACTTCGGGCTGGATGGGGCGATCGTGGAGCACCATATGCGTCTGGTCCATGAGCTCCTGCATTGCCTGCGCCCCGGCTCCGCTTGCCGCCTGATAGGTCGATGCGACGATTCTGCGTATTGGAGCCAGCTTCCGAAGCGGCGCCACCGCCATCAGCATCACGATCGTGGAACAGTTGGGATTCGCGATGATACCCCGATGGTTGACAATATCCTCCGGGTTGATTTCCGGTATTACCAGAGGAACTTCGGGATCCATCCGATATGCGGAGGAGTTGTCGATCACAAGTGCGCCCGCGTGGACCGCGGCAGGCGCGAATTCCCTGGTGCGGGAACCGCCTGCGGAGAAGAATGCAATATCGATGCCCTGGAAAGAATCCACCGTAAGAAGTTCCACCGTGATCGGCTTACCCCGGAAATCCAATGTTTTGCCAACCGAGCGCTCGGACGCCAATAATCTCAAGGACGCGAGGGGGAATTCGCGTGTCTCCAACAAGCGTAAAAATTCGGCGCCGACCGCTCCGGTCGCTCCGGCGATCGCCACATGATAGGTTTTCATTCCGATAAAGCTTTCCTCATTCGTTGATTCGGCGTTAGCCTCCTAGTTTACTCCAACGAAGGCCTCAGCGTCAACCAGACGCTCAGGGTTACTACGAACCGGAGAGTACCCTTATTCGGTCAATGCGTCAACAGGCAAGGGCATCAGAACACATACCTGCGCTCCCCCCCCGGTCCGATTTTCATAATTCACTTCCCCGGAAAGATCGTGCCGGACGAGGTTTTCCACCATCTGCAGACCGGTGTGCGATGCCTGCATGGCGTCGAAGGCGGGGGGAAAGCCGGGGCCGGCGTCGCATACGGTCAGCGTTGCATGCGGTCCCGTGACTACGAAATCCACTTCGATGTCCCCCTGCCCATGCTTGGAGGCGTTGCTGATCAATTCGTTCATGATCAGCGCCAGGGAGGTCGCCTGGCGCACGGATAAGCGCGTCTCCTCGGCATGGAAGTGCATCCTCCGCGCTCCCTGCACTTGCCCGAGCAGGTCCAGGACACGATGGAATAGGGTGCCGGCGGGCAGCCATGTGGTATCGCCGTCATCGTCGGACTGCTGTGTGAGAAGATCATGGATTACCGCAAGAGAGCGAATGTGCGCCCCAAACCGTTTCATCTCTTCGACGGGAATACTGTCCGTGTCTTCCATAACCTGCAGATCCACCAGCGCCGCGAGGAGTTGAAGGTTGTTCTTGACGCGGTGGTGTGTTTCCGTCATTGTTTGCTTCAAACGTTCGTTCAGCGCTTCGACGTGCGCGGTTCTCTCTTCTATCCGCTTCTCCAGATCCTGGTTCAGTTTCCGAAGGTTGTCGTTCAACTGGCCGACGGTCGCTTCCGCCTTCTGTCTGCGCAGGATCTCCTCCTGCAACGCATTGGTGTTCTTCGCCATATCGACGAATGCGGAAACCTTCGCCCGCAACGTATCGGGGTCGAACGGTTTGACGACATAGTCCACCGCGCCAAGCGAATATCCCTTCGCTTGATGCAGGTCGCTTTTATTAACGGCGCTGATGAATACGATCGGCGTCGAACGCGTCCTGGCGCTGGCGCGGATCAGCGATGCCGCTTCAAAGCCGTCCATCTCGGGCATTTGGACGTCCATCAGAATGAGAGCGAATGTTTCTTCCAGCAGACATTTCAACGCCTCCTTGGCGGAATGCACCATCACCAGATTCTGATCGAGACCCTCCAGCACCGCTTCCAGCGCAATGAGATTCTCCGGGTGATCATCGACCATTAGAATGTTCGTCCGTTTTACTTCCGTCATTCTTTATCTTTTGCCTCCGGAGTTTTTGTAAGCCATGCTATCCACGCACAGGGCGCAACCCTGAGGAATCGTCATGTGCCGTCTATAATAACGACGTGACGGTATGCAAAAAAGGGAAGCGCTCGGCGCACAATGTTTAGAGGCATCCCTTTAACTCTCGGTAGAGAGACAGTCGATCTGCGGCCCATCCATCGGCTCGGGCGCTGGAGCTATGGACGACGTACACACGCGCGTTACCGATACGTTCGCTTTGCTCGCCCCAATCGAGACAGGGACGGCCGGAATACAATTGATACACATCCTTGCCGTTAAAGCAAATGAAGCGTGGCTGGAACGCCATCAGCTTTTCGCGAAGTCGCTTTCGTATCTCTTCCGTCGGTATGGGCAGCAAGTGGTTGGCGGAAGAGGAGATATTTTTGAAGATGCCTGTCAGGCCGATGCCGTATCGGAGCACCTCTGCATCCTCCTCGGCGTTCAGTCTGCGCGGAGTAAAGCCCGCCTGATAAAGCAGCAGCCAGAATTTATTCGTGGGCCCGGCATAGTAGTGCCCCAGGCGAGCGGCCCACAGACTGGGGGCCGCACCCACGAAAACCACATCCAGGTCGGGCGCAAGAAAATCGACCAGGATGGGGGAGATATCCGTCGCGATATCGCTATCTTCCATGGTTCAGATTACAACAAATGTTCGAGCCCAATGACGAGTCCTTGCAGCGTGCGGACTTTGCGCACGGCAAGCACGACGCCGGGCATAAAGGAAACCCGATCGATGGAATCGTGCCGCAGTGTAAGGACCTGGCCGACTCCACCAAAGATCACCTCTTGATGCGCGACAAATCCAGGAAGCCGCACGCTATGAATCGGCACATCTCCGGTGATCTCATCGCGTGCGCCCCGCGCGCCCGGAGACTTTTCGATAAGGCCGGCGGGCGATGGAATGGACGCAACGTGCGCTGCTCTGCGTGCCTCTCCGATTTTCTGGGCTGTCAAAAGAGCGGTGCCGGAAGGAGAATCCAGCTTCTTTTCGTGGTGGAGTTCAAGGATCTCCACATCCGGCATATACCGTGCGGCCTGAGCGGCGAACTGCATGAGCAGCACCGCGCCGATGGCAAAGTTCGGCGCGACAAATGCGCCGATCCCCTTGTCCCGGGCGGTGCGATCGATTTCGGCCACTTCTACGCTGGAAAGGCCTGTCGTTCCAATCACGGGAGAAACGCCCCGTGCGACAGCAAGGCGCACGTTCGCCATCACGCTGTCCGGAAGCGTAAAATCCACGAGGACATCGGCATGGGATTGCGCCAGCGTCGATTCCAAACTGTCGGAGATCGGAATGCCAAGGTTTCGCAACCCCACAAGCACGCCGACGTCCGCCCCGACGTCATGCCGGTCGAACGCCCCGACCAGTTCAAGGCCGTCGGCTTCGGCTACCGCCTTGACCACCTCACGCCCCATGCGCCCCGCCGCGCCCGCAACGACCACGCGTATTGGTGTGTTCATCGGGCTATTCGGCCTTCTCGGTCTTCTTTGGGAAGGAGCCGATCGCGGTGAGGGTAAAGGCCGATTCATCCAGCACGTGCTCCGCAACCTTCGCAATCGATTCGTGCGAGACCGCTTCGTAGTCGGCGAGCACTTCGGCAACGGGAATGACACGTCCATAAGAGAGCAGCGAATCGCCGTACCGGTTCATCCGAGCCGCCATACTTTCCAAACCAAGCACGAGTGCGCCACGCACCTGGGTCTTGGCCTTGGTAAGCTCATCCTC
>JBBRKX010000338.1:0-6029 GCA_038231675.1 Chthonomonadales bacterium
AACAAACTACTATAATGAGTACCGGGTTATTTCAGAGGGTAGGAGGCGAACAGTTCCATTGAAGACGGTGGTGCGGGACGCGGTCGATAGATTTGAGACGCGGAATCGGGCAAACGCTGTTTACTTTCCGGTGATCCAGGGTACAGGCCCATTCGGGAACCGGGTCTTATAATCGCCGTTAGGGAAGAAAGCTTCGACGCGCGGCGCACATTGCTCAAGTTCCGCGCGAGGGATCCGAATGGCGACATCCGTATCCGAACAAACGAAGATATCCTCTCGGGTCGCCATGAGTTCCCGTATAAACTTCCCGACGCCGCGCTCCGCAGTTTCGCCAACAGAGTAATCATGCCATAAAACTACGCCATTTTCATGCAGCTTACCGAAGACCCGTTCCGTATCGTTTCGTACCGCTTCATAAGAATGACTCGCGTCTATAAAGGCAAATTCGATTCCGTTCGGAACATTATCCCAGGTGGACGCTTCGAATGAATCCCCCAGAATCTGGGTCACCCGCGATGCGGAAGCATGCGATTTGTAATCTATTCCCAGTTTTCTATGAATGATAAGCCTTTCGTCCGACGCAGCCGTCAGATTCTTGACCTCTTGATCCGGCGGAAGATCCATGGTATAGATCCGCGCGTTTTCCATGCAGTTATCGAGCAACAAACGGGTGGTGGTGCCGCGATACGTCCCAACCTCTAAAATGACTTCCGGCCGGAAGTACCGCACCAGATGCGCAAGGACGAATCGCTCCAATGGGGCGGTGGCTCCATCGAACCAGCCATCCGACCGAATAAGGATGTCTTCCGCAACCGGGAAAGAGCGAACGATGTCCCAATAGCTCATCGTATGCACGGGCGTGGAGTTTCCAGCCGCTTGAGCCGTCGCCCCCATCACTTTGCGCGCCGCCCGAGGTCCCCTGGATATCAAAGTCCTCAGAGCCGCGATACTGACACTATCGGTAGCACGAATCAACGTTCCAATAATCATAATCAATTGACCTTCCCGAGGCTGCGTCTGTTTCCACGGTTTTTCGATGGTCCGGCGCCGCAGTTAAGGTTCGACCTGCGTCTTATCGGCTGCCGCGAAGCGCACGCCGGCATGGGCTTCTTGTTGGTTTCCGGCGTCGATGGCTGCGGCGATCAAACGATAGGTGCTTTCGAAATCTTCCAGTCCCTTACTGTAGGGATCCTCGATCCACATCGGGGCTTCGGGCAGAAGCGCGCCAACGAAATAAATTTTCCCGCGCGCTGCCGCGAAGGTGTCGTGAACCTGATAATAGTTCTGCAGATCGAATACAAAGAGGATGTCGGCGGCGCGCACCATCTCCTCCGTCAATATGCGCGAGCGATGCAACGCAAGGTCCAGGGACCATTTTGACGCAGCGGCAATCGCTTCCGACGGCGAGGTCCGCCCCTGTTTACGAATGTAACCGGCGGAAAGAATCTCGACGCTCTTCGGAAAGCGCTCCCGGGCGTAATACTCGGCAAACGGGCTCCGACAGATGTTCCCTTTACAGACAAAAAGCACGGAATTGGCCGCCGCCAGCGCTTTGCGTGCTTTCCTCGCCTGGTAGGTACGAACCAAGGGCAGGCCCCGCAGCTTTCCCGTCAGGCGCTTGCCGATCGAGCGGCGAAACCGTTTGAGAATCAGGGATGCTTCCGCAACGCCCGGCCCGGGATCGTCCAGCGTCCACGTGTCGCTACGCTCCCGCATTGTGATAACGTTCACCAGGGTCTCGACAATTACCTTGTTCAGCGGTAGCGTCGCCAGAGTGGGATCCGAGCGGTCCGCCCGCAGGTTCGAAAAATGCCAATTCAGATCGGCCATGAAGTTACGGCAATAGATGTTCGTGCGTATCTTTTGGGAGAAAGACGTCTGGCCATCGACGAGGAGTTGAACCAGCGCCAGTGGGAAATCCGCGCCGGAAGCAACCGCAAGCGGGAGCGACCCCCAGAACCGCCCATTGATCTCGATCAGCACCCATTGCTTTGTGCGGGAGTCGACCTTAAACTCCACCATGGCCACGCCGGTGTATGCCAGGGGCTCCAGTAATTTCAACGCGGCCTCCAGCAATTCCGGTGACACCGCAGTTCCGATTCGATAAGAACTGCCTCCTCCATGGAGAGGCTCATGCACGCGCATGTGCTGAAAGGACATCAAGGGCTTTCCATCCTGCAAAAGCAACTCGACTCCCACCCCGTCGCCGACAAAATTCTCCTGCACGCTGACCGGGCCCGCGCTCAGCATCATGCGCAGGATCTCGGCGCACTCCTCCCAATCATAGGCTTTCTTGACGACTTGCTTGGAATTCAGGTTAGTGGAACGAAACGAAGACTGTGGCTTGAGCACGATGGGAAGATTAAACTCGTTACGGATTTCCGCAAGCGCGTCCTGATTTTCAACGACACGTTCCCGAGGGACCGCCACTCCCACCGAACGCGCGAGCGCATTGGTTTTAAATTTATCGAACACCACCTCGAATGCGCGTTCGTTCAAGACATAAATCCGGCCGAAGGGCTCCAGCTCATGGCGATGTGCCTGGAGCGGGAGAATGGAGGGATCGCCGCAGGGGAGGACCAGGTCGAACTTTTCCCGCTGCATAAGCGCAATCAATGCGGTCTTCCATGCGTCGTTATCGGGCCGATAGGAAGGCAGGTCATGTGCGTGTGAAATGTAGCGGGAGCGCAGAGCAATTTCAGCCAATTCGTTTTTCGAAGCGCCCGTGTCATACCAGGCCACATGCACTTCGACGCCCCCCCTGCCCAACGATCGAATCACGCTCAGGAAGGCGCGCGTATCATCGCCAAGCACGAGCACCTTTTTCATCTGCCGATCCTTCTCCTATATAGCATCAATACGGAATACTGGGCACGCGCGCCATCCGCAATCGAAACGCGTCGAAGTCGTGGCCGCTGTCAGACTTCAGCCGAGGGATTCGGATGCGTTTATTCGTCTCTATCGTCGCGAAGGAATGAATATGAGAAAACGACATCTGGAAACCGGCGTTCGAAATCTCTTCATCCGCTTCTCGCGACATCGCTGTTATTGAACCCACCGGATACGCAAATGCGAGAGGCTTCTTTCCTATTTCCCGCACGATATCGTCATAGCAGCCTTTTACCTCCGCTTTTAACTCCGCAGGGTCTTCGATGCCGGAAAGAATAGTATGCGTGCGCGTGTGACCGCCGATCTCTATCCCCTTCCCCGCCACTTCTTTCGCCTGGGCCCATGTCATAAAAAGAGGTTCGATTGCCGTACGTTCCAGGTCCGCGCCCGTCTGTTCTTTCAAATAGGCGAGGTATGAATCCATGCCTTTCCCGGCCACGCGCTTTATCTGGCGCAGAAAACGCTGGATAGAAACCTTCTTATTTGCGGGGTCCAGCAGATAAGGAGGATCGTTTTCAAAAGGCGAGGCCATTTGCGACACAGTGGCGCCGTGGATACAGAAGGCGATCTGATCCCACCACGGAACAAGCGTGCCGTCCAGAAAGCGAGAGGTTACAAAAAAGCAGGCAGGCATTTGGCGTTCGCGCAGCAGCGGCCACGCGATCTCATAGTTGTCGATATAGCCGTCATCAAAGGTAATGACCGCCGGTCGCGCGGGGAATCGCCTGATATCGTCATAGCAGGCAAGCAAATCCGTCAGGGACATAACATCCAGATGCCGACGAAAAAAGTCCAGTTCGCGCCCGAATTCGTCCGGAGTAGCGCTGATGACGCCGGTGTCGAATTTAAAGCCCGGCAAATTTTCCGGCAGTATCCTATGATACGTTATTACCGAGAGATGCTTGCCCGCGCGGGAGCGGAACATGATTTCAGGCAATCGGGTTCGACTCGCTAAATTTGCGATCCACTTCTTTGCGCCACCAGCCAAGATATGCACCTTCCAACGGAAACGCGAGGGTTAAATCCACGATGCGGGCCATGCAATGGCCAGGCCCCGTTATACAACATGGCTGTGTCCAAGATATTGTGCAATAGAAGACGTTCTTTTCCTCTCCTCTTCGGGCAATGACCGCCGAAAGGATATTCCCATGCAAGCCGGGAACTGAAGACCATACGCTGGTCGCATAGCCCATTTGTACGTCGCCGTAATGGCAAGAGTTGCACAACACCAATCAGCAGCGTACTTATCGTAGGGTGTGGATTCTGTTCATGAAAGTTGCTTCTCAGGGCTAAGTGTGATCTTCGCACGTTGTGAGGCGCTAACATAATCGCGAGGCACCCCTTGGTCATACATCACTTGATCAAAATTGCCTGTCCGCCGGCATAACATCCGAGCGGGGAGGTCTATGTTGAACGGTGCGAACACGAGAATGGGCGTTGCTTGCTCTGCCCCAGGCCTGGAGCCGCATGCCGTGGAAGTCATAAGATTGTCCGCCAACACCTCCTGACAAAGACGAGGGAAAAAATAGCGAAAATCGTCACTCTGACAACCCCCTGGAATTTCTCTTACTGTGTTTTGCGCACGGGGTAAGTTTCTCTTCTGTTTCGCCTACTATATTGTTTACGGTGGCACAGGATACACAAGATTTTTTCGTTATAGGAGCATCGAATTGGACTACTGCAGTGGTACGGACCGACGAAGTGACGCGGAACTCGGTATGGAAAATGGCTATGCTCTGGCGCCTCTTCAGCAGGGGATGCTCTACAACAGTTTGAAGCAAGCCGGGACCGGGGTGGATATTGAGCAACTCGTATTTACCCTCCACGAAGCGGTAGATACGGCCTGCTTTGAAAGTGCCTGGAAACAGGTAATCGACCGGCATCAGGCGTTACGCGCTTATTTTTGTTGGGAGGGAATCGACAAGCCCGTTCAAATCTTCGCTCCTCGGGTGGAGTTTAGCGTACAAGAGCACGATTGGCGCGATATCCCGAAGTGCGAGCAAGCAGACCTATTGGCGACCTACCTTCAAAGCGATCGAATCCTCGGCTTCGATCTTGCAAAGCCCCCACTCATGCGGTTGGCATGCTTCCTGATCGGGGCGAACGAGACCCAGTATGTCTGGACGTTTCATCACATTGCTCTGGACGGACGCTCTTTTCCACTGATCCTTAAGGAAGTGTTCGCGCTATACGAGGCTTCCCTCCGTGACGAGCCCTGTTTGCTGGATCCCCCAAGACGGTACTCGGATTTCCTGCAATGGCTTGAACAACAAGATCCGATGTCCGCAGAGGCGTATTGGCGCACGGCATTGGAAGGCTTCGTCACGCCCACGCGCTTGTCCTTGAGTCCCCTGGCGAGCGATCCTGTCGTGGACGAAGGCCTCTATGCCGAACAGGAGCTGAAGCTTCCTGCGGAATTGACCACAAAGCTGCGTTCGTTTGCTCACGAGAACGAGATCACCGTCAATAATATGGTGCAGGGCGCGCTCGCCCTGCTCTTAAGCAGATACAGCGGCGAAGATGACGTTCTGTTCGGAAGCACCCGCGCCTGTAGGCATTCGACCGTGGACGGCGCGGACCAAACCGTGGGCCTTTTCATCAATACAGTCCCTCTGCGTGTGCGCCTGCCCGGCGAGCTTTCCGTAATGGATTGGCTGCACGGTCTTCGTGCCCAGCATATCGCTCTACGAGATGTGGAGCAGACACCGCTTGTTCGCATCCGGGAGTGGAGCGAAATTTCTGGAAATGCATCCCTTTTTGAGACGTTATTCGTTTTCGAGAACTACGATCTGGAGACATCCTTGCGCGCTCAGGGAGAATCGTGGGTAAACCGGGAGTTTAGGCTGCTGGAACAGCCCGGCTTTCCGCTGACCCTGACGGCTTATCTGGGCTCAAGGCTGGTCTTACGGTTGCATTATGAAACGCCTCGGTTCGACGCTGCCACAATGGGTCGTATGCTGGATCACTTACAGATTTTGCTCCATAGCATGGTGGAAGGTTCATTTCAGCGGTTAGCCGATATTCCCATGCTGACGGAATCCGAGCGGGAGCAGATCCTGGTAGAGTGGAACGACAACGCCGCCGAGTACCCAACCGACGCCTGCATCCATACCCTCTTCGAGGCGCAAGTCGAGCGCACA
>JBBRKX010000339.1:0-6009 GCA_038231675.1 Chthonomonadales bacterium
GAAGGCTGCCTGTTCTGGGGTCAATCGATACAATAGGTTGCTCCTCCATCCGAGAGTCTAGAAATTAACCGGTCGGCTGCATACGTAACGACAATTCGACTGCGCCACGCAGCGTGTTGTACAGCGGGGAGCGCTCCAGAGTGGTTTTCCAGAGCGCCATTAGATCGGCTTCCTCCGCATCGGACGAGACATAGAGGGTCCCTTCGATGCGTTGCAAGCCGGGATGTCCTTCTTCGCCCTGGACACCGACATAAATCAGCGGGTTATTGAGAGTACAGCTTGCGGAGAACTCGAGCGCGTCGAGAGGAAGACGCTGCTTGGAGGCGAGGGAACGGAAAGTCGCTGTCAGGTCGGCTGCAAAGGCGCCGAGCATCATTTCCAGGGCGGAAGGATGATCGTCGGTAGGACGAAAGCTCAGGGGCTCCCCTATGGAGAAGGCGTGATTACGCGCATGAACCACAACGGTTCGCGGCGCTTCGGTGCGAACTCGCACCGTCCAAACAAACGTGTTCAATGTCTCCTACTCAGAGCGGTCACGAGCGCATTCTTTCCGTTCGCCTTCCCGGGTAAAGCAGTTCTTTCCACCCGAAAGATACTCCCAAGGATGCATTATTTCCTTCTTTTCAAGAACAACACATGCGGCGCCGATAATTGAAATGGTGTGCGTGAGTCGCAAGTTCCGCGAAGATTTCGCCTTCCAAGGCTTTGCATGGCAGGATAAACGACTCCGAACGGTGAAACGTATAGATTAAGTACCAGGTAGTGCGATCGGCCTCCGGGGCGGTCGTTACAGAGTAACAGAGCAAGGAGCGGACGGGATGAGCACAGAAGTATTGGAGCCGGAGCAGATTGAAGAAGAGAAAGACGGCCTGGATCCGGAGTCGGGTGGCATCCCTCCCCTTTTTGGCCGGTGCCCGGTTTGTAACAAGCCGCTTTTCCCAAGGGATCGATTTACCGGTCAGATGAAAGCGCCGCCCGTCGGCACCGGCTACGAAAGCCGCGCCAAATGCGGCGGATGCGGCAGCATCATCTGTTATGTGGGTGGAGGCAACTGGCGCCTTCTCACGGATGCCGACATCACCGAGGAGGATGCGAAAGCGGACGCGGGCACGTAACGGCGCCTTGCGAACAGAGACTTGAAATGCCCCCGATCATCGTCTGGTCGGGGGCGTTCGATTTGCTGGTTTCCCGCGTGGGCATCCGCCGGAGTGTACGGCGGCTATTCTCTACAGGACGTATCCGTTCGCACATTCCAACCTCTCCGGGCGAGGAATTTCCCGTGAAGGGAACGTTGTATTGCACGCTGGCCGTAAACACCGTTGACGCCCTAGAAAATATACCCTGAACGGAGGTCCGATCAACTACCGATATCGTCTATGTAAATTAAGGATTGCAGTTCCGCGCGCTCACCGATCGCACAAAGCAGCGCGGTCGTGGTCTGCTGCCGAACCCTTTGCGGGCAAACAAAATGTGCTTGATTTATAAAGGGTTTTATTATGTCCGTCCCCTTTCCTTCACCCGAAGCCGAACGGCTTGCCGCACTGCACGGCTACGCTGTTCTGGATACCCTCCCAGAACAAACCTTCAACGACTTTACACGCCTGGCCTCCTCACTCTGCGGCGCTCCCATCGCACTGATCAGCTTTGTGGATGCCGATCGGCAGTGGTTCAAGTCGAATATAGGGCTGCCCGTCAGCGAAATTCCACGCGATCTTGCCTTCTGCGCGCATGCCATTTTGCAGCCGAATGAGGTTCTCGTCGTTCAGAACGCGCTGGAAGACGAACGCTTCGCAACAAATACGCTCGTGACGGGCGCCCCATACATCCGCTTCTATGCGGGCGCCCCCCTCGTCTCGGCGGAGGGGCATGCGTTCGGATCGCTCTGCGTCCTCGACCGCGTCGCCCGGGACCTGACTCTGGAGCAGAAAGATGTGCTCCAGACACTTGGGCGTCAGGTGGTAGCGCAGTTGGAACTCCACCATCAGCTTGCGGAGCGGATGCGGATAGAAGCGTCTCTGAAAGCAAGTGAGGCGCAGATGCGTTCCATCATCGACACCGCACTGGATGCCGTGATCACGATGGATGCGGCAGGCCGCATCGTCGGCTGGAGCCGTCAGGCGGAAATCCTTTTCGGTTGGACCACGACGGAAGCGATGGGCCGCTCCCTGATGGAAACGATTATTCCACCCCGATATTGGAACGCGCATGATCTGGGGTTGCGTCATTTCCTCGCCATGGGAGAGGGCCCCCTTCTTAACCGGCGCACCGAGATTACCGCACTGCGCCGGGACGGCAGCGAGTTTCCGGTCGAGCTTTCCGCCTCTCACGTTCAGATCGGAGATACATTCTGCTTCAACGCGTTCGTGCGGGATATTACCGAGAGCAAGCAGGCCGAAGAGGCATTGCGGCGCAGTGAGGCGCGTTTTCGAAGGATCGCGGCCAATGCGCCGGGCATGCTATACCAATTTATACGGCGCCCAGATGGATCGGTGGGCTTTCCCTTTGTCGGCGAGGGCTGCCGCGCCATTTTTGATCTCGAGCCACAGGAAATCGAAGCGGATCCATTGACCGTTATCAATCTCGCCCATCCTGAGGATCGCCCCGGATTCCAACGGTCCGTAGCCGAATCGGCATCCACGCTGCAAGATTGGAAATGGGAAGGCCGATTCCGCGTCACTTCAGAGGAGTATCGGTGGGTGCAGGCCGCCTCACGACCGGAAGCGCAGCAGGATGGTTCCATTTTGTGGGACGGCTTGCTGATGGACCTGACGGCGAGCAAGCAGGCAGAGGCGCGGTTGCGCGTTCTCGAATCGGCGGTAGAGCATGCCCATGACGTCGTATTGATCACCGATGCAAATCTTCTGGATGAGCCCGGTCCGCGTGTCCTGTATGTCAATGAGGCCTTCGAGCGCATGACAGGATATAACCGTGCGGAGATCGTAGGGCAGTCGCCGCGCATACTGCAAGGTCCCAAAACCTCCCGTAAAACGCTTGATTTCCTGCGCGAGAAACTCGCGGCGTGGGAAACAGTTCAGGTGGAGCTGCTGAACTATCGTAAGGACGGCAGTGAATTCTGGGTGGAATTGAATATTCGGCCTGTTTCCAATCAAGAGGGCTGCCACACGCATTGGGTCGCCATTCAACGCGATATCACCGAGCGCAAGCAAGCAGAGAGGGTCTTACAGCAGACTCACGATGAGCTGGAGCGCCGCGTCTTTGAGCGCACACATCAACTGGCCGCAGCGAACATGGCGCTGCAAGTGGAGATCGTTGAGCGCAAGCGCACGCAAGCGGAGGTGTCACAGGCCTACGAAGATACGATCGAAGGATGGAGTCATGCGCTGGACCTGCGTGACAAGGAGACGGATGGACATTCTCGGCGCGTATCCGAAATGACGCTTCGGCTGGCAAGCGCCCTGAACCTTTTAAATGAAGAGAAAATCCACATACGCCGGGGCGCCCTCCTGCACGATATCGGAAAGATGGGCGTTCCCGACGGCATTTTGCTCAAAGCGGGCCCGCTCACAGAAGCGGAAAGGGTGCTGATGGAGCGGCATCCCGAATATGCGTATGCGTTGCTTCAGCCCATCGCCTTTCTTCAGTCGGCGCTGGATATCCCCTATGCCCATCACGAAAAATGGGATGGCAGCGGCTATCCGAGAGGGCTGAGAGGAACGGAGATCCCGTTGGCGGCGCGGATGTTTGCCCTGGTCGACGTATGGGATGCCCTGCGCTCCGACCGTCCCTATCGCGCGGCATGGCCGGAGGCGAAAGTGCGTGCGCATATCCTGAACCTCTCGGGGAGCCATTTCGATCCCAACCTCGTGGATATCTTCCTGAACACCGTTTAGCAGAATAATCCTGCTCATGCCCGGTATCGTCCGTCGTGACGAACTGAAACTGGCCTGGGCAGAGGAAGTACATGGGCGCCCCGGAATCTCCAAAGCTGAAGATGGTGTCTCCCGCGGCAAAGCTGACGAAACTCAAAAGGTTCCCGAGCCGCATCGCGGTCTCGGGCGGCAGACTCTCGAATAGGGGAAACTCGCGGACCGGCGATAGCAAATCAGGCACTTGACGAGTCCTCTCCTCTCAATCGGGTGCGATCGGCGCGACCGGAGTTGGCGATGAGGAGTAGCGCTGACTTGCCTCCCAAAGTATCGGCCGCCAGAAAGTTATTCCATATTAGAATTAGACAGGTTAGATGAGTAACTTCTAGTCGCGCATCGTTTCCGCATCGAAATGCGTGACACAGTCGCGGCCGGCTGCCTTGGAGGCATACAGGGCTTTGTCCGCAGCCTCCACCAGTTCCGCCGGAGAATTTGTCCTTTCCATCAAAGTCGCCACTCCCGTGCTGACCGTGATATTGCGCTGTTCCCACACGTTCTCGGCCAGGGCGGCACGAATACGTTCGGCGACGCGACCGGCCCCTTCCGATTCGGTTTCCGGCAGTATAAGCACAAACTCCTCGCCACCATACCGCGCCACAAAATCGGCATGCCGCGCCGCGTCTTGCAAGACCGTCGCCACTTGCTTGAGGACTTCATCTCCCGCCGGATGCCCAAACGTGTCGTTAAACGGTTTGAAGCGGTCTACATCGATCAACAGCACGGAAAGAGGCCGCTGATAACGCGTGCTCTGTTCGAAGAGGGTTGCAAGCTGTTCTTGAAACGCACGGTGGTTCTTCAATCCGGTCAGCCCGTCCGTCATGGCCTGGGATACGAGATGAACATTGAGGACTTCCAGCTTTTGATTGATTTCCTCCAGTTCCGCTTTCCGGTTTTGCAGCTCTTGCCTCTGCCGACGGTTGATGGCGATCTGTTCTTCCATTCGCCGATTGGCCTCTCGGAGCCACTGGTTGGCCGCTTCCGTTTCCCGCGCATTGCGCCGGTTTTGGGTGATATCTTCCTGCACCGAGATAAGATACGTCTGTCCCGCCGCCAGGAGGCGCGATATACGTGCACGCGTCAGGAAAGACGTCCCGTCCTTGCGCCGGTTTTTGAATTCACCTTCCCACTGCCCCTCTTCCTCCAGCACATGCAGCATCTCGTTCAACAGTAAGGGATAGTCGTTCGGATCCGCATCGTTGAGAACCGAGGAGGGCTGCCCCAGCAGCTCGCCCGCCGCATATCCGAACATCTGGTCGAAGGCGGGATTGGTGAATACGATTATGGCGGAAGTATCGGTCATTACCACGCCTTCCGCCATGTTGTCCAGCACCGCGGCTCGGGTGGTCAGGGCTTGTTCGGCGTGCTTCCTCTCCGTGATATCGAGCGCCACACCTTCCAGCGTGAGCGGGTTCCCCTTGGCATCGTAGAAAGCATGGCCTTGAGCCATGACCCAACGCTCTTCCCCATTGGGACGCACTACGCGGAACTCTTCGCGGTAATCCATCGCTTCATTTAAGGCATGATAAACGCCTTTTCGCACGCGTTCCCGGTCTCCAGGATGGATGCGATGCAGCATCAGGTCGAGCGTGATGCTTGCATCCGCCGGCACGTCGAATATTTGAATCGTGCGTGACGACCACGCGATCTTCCTGGACACGAAATCCCAGTGCCACGTGCCCATGTCCGCGCCTTCCAGAGCGAGACGCAGGCGTTCTTCGCTATGGTGCAGCCGTTCTTTCTGCTCGCCCCTCTCGGTCACATCCTGAGAGCGGACAATCACGGCTTCCACGCCGCCATCCAGCCCGAAGAGCGGAGACATCGTGTATTCATAGACCCGCTCGCCGTTTACCGTGGGGTACTTGACCGTCCCGAAAAACGGGGGTCCACCGGAGAAGACGGTCTCTCGCTCACACTGGAATCGGCTGGCGTACTCTTGCGGCAATCCGATCTCGCGCCCTGTCTTGCCCACAATGTCGGCGCGTTCCCGCCCCAGGGCTGCCGCACCGGCCTGGCCCACGTAGAGAAAGCGGCATTCGCGGTCGATGACACAAATTTGGTCCGCAGACGTGGAGATGATGGCTTCCCACACTCGGTTTACAGGCTCGAAGGAGTTCACCGCCGC